>DUZI01000007.1 GCA_013349595.1 Nitrospirota bacterium | reverse complement strand
CCTTAAATTCTATGACCTGTGATTTTTATATCAAATTATTTATACAACAAGTGGAGGAACTATGGCAATAATTTGGGATCAAAAGGCAGAATGTATGAGTCAAAAAGAAAGGGCTGTAATACAATTAGAAAGACTAAAAAAGATAGTTAATTATGCATATGAAAATGTCCCTTTTTACAAGAAAAAATTCAGAGAACATAAGATAAAACCAGAACACATTCAATCTCTCAAGGATATAGAGAAGTTACCTTTTACAGAAAAGGCTGATTTGAGAGAGGGTTATCCCTTTGGTATGTTTGCAGTGCCAAGAAAAGACATAGTGGAAGTTCATACCTCCTCAGGCACTACTGGTATCCCAGTTGTAACAGGCTATACAAAAAATGATATAGAACTGTGGGGTGAGGCAATGGCAAGGGCACTATCAATGGCAGGTGCAACAAGGGATGATATTATTCAAAACTGCTATGGTTACGGGCTCTTTACAGGTGGATTGGGTGTCCATTATGGTGCTCAAAAGATTGGTGCTACTGTAATACCTATTTCAGCAGGACAGACAAAAAGACAGGTGCAAATAATGACTGACTTTAAAAGCACTATCCTCACTAGCACTCCAAGCTATGCCCTTCATTTATCAGAGGTTGCTCAAGAAGAAGGTTTAATAAGCAAAATAAAGCTCAAGGCAGGTGTCTTTGGAGCAGAAATGTGGACAGAGAAGATGCGTGATGAGTTGGAAAAGAGATTTAAATTACATGCCCTTAATATTTACGGACTTACAGAGATAATTGGCCCAGGTGTAGCACAAGAATGTTTGCAAAAAAAGGGATTACACATAGCAGAAGACCTTTTTTATCCAGAAATTATATCCCCTGATACATTAGAATCACTCCCAGAAGGCGAAAAGGGGGAGTTAGTCCTCACTACACTTACTCGTGAAGGCATGCCAATGATTAGATTTAGGACAAAAGACCTTACATCACTTATAAGGGGTAACTGCAAATGCGGTAGGACGCTCGTAATCATGTCTCGCATCACTGGTAGGAGCGATGACATGATGAAATTAAGAGGAGTTATAGTATTTCCATCAAAGATAGAAAAGGCACTACTTGAAGTAAAGGGCGTAGAGCCTCATTATCAGATAATCATTACAAGACCCCACCACCTTGATGAAATTGAGGTTCAGGTAGAGGTTTCTCAAAAGATGCTTTCTGATGAGGTCAAAAAATTAGAAGAGATAAGAAAGAAGATTGAACAGAGCATAGAAAACGCCATTGGACTTAGAGTAAAAGTAACCCTCGTAGAGCCTAAAAGCATACCAAGAAGCGAAGGCAAGGCAAAGAGGGTAATAGATAAACGTTCATTATAAAAATCAGGAGGCTCAAATGAAGGTAAAGCAAATTTCAATCTTTTTAGAGAACAAAAAGGGGCATTTATTACAGGTATTAGAAACACTTGGTAAAGCAAACATTAACATAAGGGCACTTTCAATAGCTGACACATCGGAGTTTGGGATATTAAGAATCATTGTCCCTGATGTAGAAGGTGCAAAAAAAGCCCTTAAAAAAGGCGGTGTTGCCTTCAATGAAAATGATGTCTTCGCAGTTGGTGTATCAGATAAGCCTGGTGGTCTTGCAGAGGCATTAAAAGTGCTTTCAGATAACGATATAAATGTAGAATATCTCTATGCCTTTGTGACAAAATCAGCAGAAAAGGCTGTAGTTGTATTAAAGACTGAGGATATTGACAAGTCAATCAAGATATTGAAAAAATCAGGCATCTCAATAATTCCACCAAAAGAAATTTACAGCCTATAATTGAAAGCAATAATGAGACAAGCCAAGCTCAGGACTTAAAGGTCAATAGAACTTCTTGCCGAAGTTTCTATATGTTCTAAAACCTCTGTTTTAGGCTTTTTGAGATATTGTAGTTTTTGCCCTGATGCTACTATTGTATCCTTGATTTAAAGCCGATTTTGAAAAGAATGTTTGCCATTATACAAAAACCCGTAAAGGCAAAGATGAGTAGATTTATGCTGATTAAGCCTGTCAAAATAAGCCAATAAGGACTGTGAAGCCATGTAAGTAAGGCACTTAACCCTGTCATTATTCCAGCTACAAGCCAGATTATCCTCTCAAGATACCAACTATCAGTCTTTGCAATATACATGATGAAATCTCCTAATAAAATTATTTTTCATTTGCTATGGATTTATTCTTAAAAAACTCATAATAAAATAGTGGCACTGCAATGAGCGTTAGCCCTGTTGCAGAAATAGCACCAAAAATCATTGCTATTGCTAAGCCCTGAAAAATCGGGTCGAAAAGCATCACAAAAGAACCCACGACTACTGCCAAGGCAGTTAGTAAAATTGGTCTGAATCTGACTGCACCTGCCATGATAAGGGCATTTTTTAGGTTGCCAGTCTTTTGCCACTCAAGTTCAATAAAATCAACGAGCAATATGGAATTACGAACGATAATACCAGATAAGGCAATGAAACCAATCATTGATGTGGCGGTAAAAAAGGCACCAAATAGCCAATGACCAGGTAGTATCCCTACCAGTGTCAACGGGATTGGAGCCATTATCACAAGTGGTGTGATAAAGTTTCTAAACCATGCAACAACTAAAATATAAATAATTATCAACACCGCTGCAAAGGCAATCCCTAAGTCTCTAAAGACTTCAATAGTAATGTGCCACTCACCATCCCATTTCATTGCATATTTATCTTCAAGCCATGGTTGCACCGAATTATATTGTTTGAGTTCATAACCCTCTTTGATTTTTAATTTACTAATAGCATCTTTCATCTTCATTATTACATAAACAGGGCTTTCTTCTGTCCCTGCCACATCTCCAATTACATAGGTTACTCTCTTGAGGTTTTTGCGATAAATAGTCTTGTCTTCAATGCTGTGTTTTATACTTACTAACTCTGACAAAGGCACAGGTAAGCCAGATTGGGAGTGTAGGGTGATGGATTTTAGTAAGTTTAAATCATTTCTTCTCTGAAGAGGCATTCTCATGATTATCTCAAGAGGTTCATTTTCTGTCTCTGAACGGATAAGTCCTACTGTATGACCACTAAGGACAGCCCTTAAAGTCTGTGATATTAAATCTACACTTATGCCGTGAAGACCTGCCTTTTTATGATCAACTAAAAAGGTTATCTTTGGCTGATCGTCTTCTACATACCAATCTACATCAACCACCCCTTCTGTCTTGCTAAATATTTCTTTAATCTGTCTTGCAATCTCAATCTGCCTTGTGCTATCAGGACCGTAAATCTCTGCTACAAGGGTGCTCAAGACTGGTGGTCCAGGTGGGATTTCGGCAATCTTTATATTTGCACCATATTTATCACCAATAGCCTTTAGAGGCTGACGGAGTCTCTTGGCGATGTCATGGCTTTGGTCTTTCCTTAAATCCTTTGATACAAAATTAATCTGTATGTCTGCAACATTACTTCCTGAACGGAGAAAGTAGTGCCTTACCAGCCCATTAAAATTATATGGTGCAGAGGTTCCTGCATATACTTGATAATCAGACACCTCGGGAATTTTCTTTAAATACTCACCCATCTCTCTTGTAAGAAGAGTAGTCTCTTCAAGGCTAACACCTTCAGGCATGTCAATTATTACCTGCACCTCACTTTTATTATCAAAGGGCAGCATCTTGACTGTGACTAATTTAAGCGGTAGCAAAGTAAGAGCAAGTAGTAATAGTAAACCAACACTTGCAAGGGCAATAAATCTCTTGAATCTGCTTTCAATGAGTGGAAGGAGAGCCTTTTCATAAATAGCCTTCATGGTCTTTCCTTCTTCGTGCTTGTAAGTGTCTTCTTTCTTTACATTTTTTAAGACTATATAACCAAGCCATGGGCTTACTATAAAGGCTACAAGGAGAGAGAAAAGCATTGCAGCAGATGCCCCAACAGGTATGGGACGCATGTATGGGCCCATCAGCCCTGATACAAAAGCCATTGGTAAAAGTGCAGAAATGACCGTAAAGGTGGCAAGTATGGTTGGGTTGCCCACTTCATCAACTGCCTCTACTGCCGTCTCTGGGCTAATATTTCGCATCTTAAAATGACGATGTATATTTTCAACAACCACAATGGCATCGTCAACGAGTATGCCAATGGAGAAGATGAGTGCAAAGAGTGTAACCCTGTTAAGGGTGTAACCATAAAGATAATTGATTAATAGTGTAAGGGCGAGTGTAACAGGCACTGCAACTGCCACAACTATTGATTCCCTCCAGCCAAGTGCAAGGGCAATCAAGATAATGACAGATATTGTAGCAATGAGCATATGGTCAAGGAGTTCATCTGATTTTTCCTTTGCGGTCTCACCATAGTTTCTTGTAATAGAGATGTTAATGTCAGTTGGAATGAGCGAACCCTTGAGGGCATCAATCTTACTTAAAGTCTCCTTTGCAACATTACTTGCATTGGCACCCTTCTTTTTTGAAACTGCTATAGTTACTGCCTCAAACTGTCCTTCTTTCCTTTTTGCCTTTATACCTTTTGTCTCTGAAGATGGACCAAGCCCTATAAAAACATAATTTGATGGTTCTTCAGGACCATCAATAATCCTTGCAATATCTCTTAAATAAACTGGCCTGTCGTTATAGACACTTACAACTAAAGATTCCATATCCCTTGAATCCCTAAAGATTGAGCCTGTATCAAGGATAAATTCCTTATTATTAGAGAGCAAGTTACCAGAGGGGAGGTTATAGTTTGATTTTTGCAAAACTTGCAATATTTGAGGGACTGATACATTGTAAGCCCTTAATCTCTGAGGATCAATCTGAACATTAACCTGTCGCCTCTGTCCCCCAATTATTGAAAACTCAGATACATCTTTGATTTTTTTTATCTCGTCACAGATATTATTGGCAAGCCTCCTTAAGTGAAAACCTGTGTATTCCTTGTTTTCGCTCCATAAAGTAAGTGTCAAGATAGGGACATCATCAATTGACTTTGGTTTAACCATTGGTTGGGAGACACCAGGTGGGATACGATCATAATTAGACATCAGCTTGTTGTAAAGGTTGACAAGACTGTCTTCCATGTTTTCACCTACATAAAACCTAACGATTGTTAGATTAAAACCTGGTTTGACGATAGAATAAACATATTCTACGCCTTTAATCTCCCAGAGGAGTTTTTCCATTGGTTTAGTCACTCGTTCTTCTACTTCCTTTGGGGTCGCACCAGGATAAGTGACAATTACATCAATCATTGGGACTACTATTTGAGGCTCTTCTTCGCGAGGCGTGACTATGAGTGCAAAGAGACCGAGAATAAGAGAGGCAATTACAATAAGAGGGGTAAGTTTTGAGTTTATAAAGGCGTGAGCTATTTTCCCAGATATTCCAATAGCACTCATTTTGTCTTTGCCTCTGCCAATATCCCACCGTCAATGACCTTATCTAAGGCATCAACGACTATCTTATCACCAGATTTTAGACCTGATATTACCTCAATCATATTTCCCTGTTTGGATCCTAATTTGATCAATCTATAAGTGATTAGACCACTACTGTCAACGGTATAAACACCTGTCAGTTGACCCTTTATTACAACTGAATTTTCAGGGATTAAAAGGGCTTCTTTTTTGCCTATTGGGAACTTAACCCTCACAAACTGACCTGTCTTTGAAGATAGCCCTTTGAAAGTAATTTTTGCTACAAAGGTCCTTGTCATTTGATCAACTGAAGGGACTACTTCTGTCACCTTTGACCTTAATTCCGTTCCCGTTGACTGGAAGTTCAAGATAACATTTGTGCCTATATTAATCTTTCCAAGTAAGGATTCATCAACGGCACATTCAACTTGATATGTGCTTGTATCTTCTACGATTAATAAGGGATTGCCTACTATTGCCATACTTCCAGTATCAATTTTTTTAGAAGTAACAATACCATCTATTGGAGATATTATACGACTATAACTGTGATATACTTGGGCTTCCTTGTTTATTGCCTCTATCCTTTCATATTCAAGCTCTGCCACCTTTTTTTGCGTTTCTATTTGATCTAACTCCTGCCCTGATAAGGCTTTTTCTTCGTATAATTTTTTATATCTTTGATAGGTTATCTCGGCAAGTATCTTGTTTTGTCTTGCCGCTTCAAGTGCCTTCTGGCTCGCCCTTAATCTTTGTATAGAGTCACTATCATCAATGGTAATCAGCACATCACCCTTTCTTGCCAAATCACCTTCTTTAACAGATATACTCGTTACAGTACCCATAATCTTTGATGTAATAATGCTTATATGCTTTGATTTTACGGTGCCAGTAGTCTCATAATATTCTTCAACCTCTGAGGATACTACCTCTCTGACAGTGACCCCGCTTACAGTCTGTCTTTTAAGTTCTACCTCGCCTGACTTGACCTTTTCTTTACAGCCAAAGATAATAATGGCATGTAGAATAACCAGTAAAAAGAAGATTTTTGAAAAATATATGTCCTTATTATCATTGCCCATTTTTTATTCCTCCATTTGTTGCATATTAAATTCCTTTAATAAAATTCCACTTTCATAGGCAAGGTTTGCCATTGAAATATTCATATCGTTCTTTCTGGCTGTTAAATTTGCCCTTGCATTATCTAAACTACTCTGGGCACTCAATAAATCTACCAAAGGCGAAAGGGCATTTTCATAGCGAACCCTTACAAGTCTCATCCCTTCTTCTGCACTTTCAAGTGCACTTAAGGCTATTTCATAAGCCTTTTTCGCAGATTCATAATCTTGATAAGCCTCAAAGACTTTATAAGATACAGCCTTTTTCATTGCCTCAAAATGCTCCATAGTTTCTTGAGCCAGATATTTAGCCTTTGCCCTTTCATGTTCCCTCTTTGTGCCATCAAAGATATTCCATCTCAAAAAAGCAGTAACTTGCCAACTTGTCCCCTCTGAACCAAAAGGCATGCGATGGTCATTTAACTGGTATCCGCCACCTACACCAATAATTGGATAATAATCTGTCTCAGAGAGTGTTATATTTTTCTTTGCGTTCTCTACCTTTAGTTTCAGAGCAGATATATCTGCTCTGTTAATGGATTGTTTGTCATAATAATCATAAGGGTGAAGTCTTAGTGGCAAGTGATCATCTAAGATATCAACAGACTCATTAAGTCCTAACAGAACCCCTAAGGCCCTCTTTGAGACATTTAGATTTTTTAAAGACTTGAGGTGATTTTGCTCTGCCTCTTTTAATGCTGTTTGTGCCCTTAATACATCTGAAGTCAAGCCGAGATTGTTTTTATATCTTAGCTCGGCAATCCTTAAATGTTCTTTTGCCTCGTCAATGCTTTTTTGAGAGGCTGATACATATTCCTTTGATATTGATAGGGCTGAAAAGGCGTGTAAGATCTTTAATATTATCTCTTCCTTTTTCCTATTTATTGAAGACCTTTTTGAATCAAGTTCAGTCTTTGACATATCAATACCTACATATATCTTTTTGACAAATACAGGCTGTTCAAAATAAATTGAACTTTGAAAGTCATTAGTCGCCTTTGGGTTATTTAAAGATGGCACATGGAAATCAGATTCAGAAAAGCGAGATTGGTTCAGTTTTGCCATAAATGAGTAGGTTGGATTATTAGTTCTCATAAACCTCTCTTCAAAGATAAGTTTTGGGAATAAATGACTTTTGCTAATAGAAAGGTCTTCTTTGGCTGACAAAAGGGCATTTTTAAAAGCACGTATCTCGTGGTTTCCCTTTAGGGCAATCTCAATAGCCTCATTAAGCTTTAATTTGCGCTCAAAGGCATCAAGATTGGTGTTTAAAAAGAGAATTAATAGCGATAAATATAGAAGTCTCACAAAAAACATAATTGACCTCCAAAGATATTCATAAGTCTTAAAGTCTTTTTAGATTTTAAAGGAACTATAAACCAGATTCAGCAATAAGGATAAGTCTCTTTCGTTCAGGAGATAGGTTTTGAAAGTTCTAATGCTCCTTTCGCTAAGGCCGCAAAACTCAACTACCACCCCAAAAAGTCTTGCGACTTTTTGAAGACCCCGTTCCTTCGGGTTCAAACACTTGCGGCTGTTTAACGGTCCAGTCGCAAAGAAATGTTGCCAAAACATCGCTATTGACTTCAGAGCCCCATCCTTATCGCTGTATTTGGGATAAATCTAATTTGCGTAGATACTGACAATAGTGCCTTTGCCATAGTCACTTTCAATTGTCATCTGCCAAGAATGAGCACTAACAAGGTGTTTGACAATGGCTAATCCAAGACCAGTCCCTCCAAGCTCCCTTGACCTTGCCCTATCAACACGGTAAAACCTTTCACCAAGTCTGTCAAGGTGAGATTTAGGGATACCTATACCTGTATCTTCCACAAAAAGTCTCTTAACACCCTTTGCTTTGTTTTCTGCACCAATCTTTACATAGCCTTTTTCTGTAAATTTTATGCCGTTGTCAAAAAGATTTAATAGTATTTGAATAACCTTGTCTTTGTCAGCATTGATTATAACTGGTTCGCCAGGGAGTTCCTTTTTAACAGACAGTCCCTTTGAGTTTGCCTTTTCTTTCAGCGTAAGAATGACCGTATCAATGGCATCCTCAATATTAAACCTGTTTTTTTCAATAGGCATATCACCAAGTTCAATCCTTGATAAAACAAGTAAATCTTCAACGAGGGTGTTAAGCCTCTCGCTATGACTCTTTATCATATTAAGGAATTTAAAAGACAACTCGTCATTATATAGGTTAGAGTCAATCAATGTTTCCGCACTTGCCCTGATGGCAGTAAGAGGCGTCTTTATCTCGTGTGACACATTTACCACAAAGTCTTTTCTTACCTCTTCAAGTCTTTTTAGCCTTGTAATATCTTGTATTGTGAAGACAATACCTGTGATTGATGTAGGTCTATACATTGGCACTGCAGTAACCAATAGATACATTACTTTTTCATTAATAGAAATGGATACCTCTTCAGTTAATATCTCCCATGTATCCATTGCCTTCCTGAAGATCTCTACAAGGGCCCTGTCCCTTATAATTTCAATTATGTCTTTACCTTCAGGGGTGATATTAATGCCCAGAAGTCTTTTAAGTGTTTGATTTGCTAAGATAATAGTCCCTTTTATATCGGTTACCAAAAGACCATCAGACATCCCTCTTAAAGTAGCTTCAATCATCCTTGTCTTTTCCTCCGCCTCAAAGAGTTGCTGTTCAGTCTTTTCAAGGACTTTTACAATGGACATGGCAAGTTCACCAATTATGCTTTCATCCTTTATCATCAAAAGAGACCCCATATTACCCCTTTTGTAATCTTGCATAAACTCTAAAATTGTCTTGATTAGGATATGCCTTTTGTTTATGTAAAACAGCAAAAAAAGTATGATTACAAAGGAAATCAAAAATAGTAATAAAAAAGTTTCATTGGTCATATTCATTTCAGAAGATTTCTTCACATCCCACTTTTAGGGAGATTTATAAAAAAGTGATTACAAGGCATTTTAGTCAATCATTATCACACAACACATCATCGCAATCGCCCAAATTACATCTGAGAGGGATATTTGTAGTTCACAGGTAGAATCAAAGAACAAGTCAACCTTTGCAGGAAATTCCTCATCTTCAAGCCATAAGATTAAATCCACAGGAACTCGTGAAAATGGAAATAGCCTTATATAGGCATCACCATAACCTTTTATCTCTATTGCACCATACTGCAAACCTCTATCGACAAAGCCATCTCTATTCTTATTATATTTTTGGGCAATCATTTCAAGGGGCAATACATGTGTTCCTGTTGAAAAACGATGTCCACCCTTCAAATCTATGGGTCTTAGCAGCCTACCTGATAAACCAATATTTTGGGCACTACTCATATAAGAGAGCACAGATATTCTAAAAAAATCTTTTAGCCTTACAAGAAAAATCTCGCCATGCGGACAATTATCAACTGCCTTTATAAGCATTTCACAAGGATTGATCATAAATTCCTGTCCAAAAGAATTAAGTATATAACAACCTTTATTGATGTCAAAAATAGAGCCTGTCCTCTTACAAACATCAAGGCTTGGGAGTTTACATACTTTCTGCCAAGCCTTTTCTTCACCATTTTCGATCTTTATCGGGACAAGTTCTAAGTTCATCTATTTTCTTTGAAAGATAAAATCTATGAGAATAGGAGAATTTAAAGGCAAGGATGATACACCAATCACTGAGCGAACATGCCTTCCTGATTCACCAAAAATATCTATCAATAAAGAAGAGCAGTAGTTCATCACCTTTGGATGATCATAAAAATCGTCCCTTACTGCAATATAACCCATCACCTTTACACATCTGTGTATTTCATCAAGATTGCCGAGATGATTTTTTAGTATGTTTAATCCATTTGCAATAATTTGCCTTGTGCATTGTATTGTCTCTTCAATAGACAAGTCATCACCTATCTTGCCTTTGTGCATCAATACCCCATCTTTGATAGGCAAAATACCACTTAGATATATTAACTTGTCAATCTCCAAACAGGGAATATATGAACCGACAGGGGAAAAGGAAAAGTCAATATCAATTTCCAGTTCTTTTAGCCTTTTCTCTATTATTGATTGCATTTATAACCCCAATTCCTCAGGTAATCCAATCCTTCCAAGCACTGCTGAGGCAGTAGCAATCGCAGGATTTGACAAATAGACCTCGCTGTCAGGATGTCCCATCCTGCCGACAAAATTTCTATTTGTTGTAGCTATTGCCTTTTCTCCCTTTGCGAGTATTCCCATATGCCCACCCAAGCAAGGACCACAGGTAGGGGTTGATACAACCGCCTCTGCATCTATAAATATCTCAAGAAGACCTTCTTTCATGGCTTCTTTATAAATCTGTTGTGTAGCTGGGAATACTATCATCCTCACATTTGGATTAACCTTTTTGCCCTTAAGTATCATTGCTGACTCACGGAGGTCTTCAAGCCTGCCATTTGTGCATGAGCCTATTACAACCTGATCGATTGAAATATTAGCAAGTTCCTCTGCTGGTTTTGTATTAGATGGCAAATGGGGGCATGCAACAGTTGGTTTGATCTTGGAGCAATCATATTCTTTTATTTCTCTATAAACCGCTTTTTCATCAGAAAAATAAAACTTATAATCCCTTTTGGCCCGCACTTTTACATATTCTTCAGTAATCTTATCAGGTGCAATAATGCCATTTTTACCTCCTGCCTCTATTGCCATGTTACACATTGTAAGCCTTCCGTGCATGGGCAAATTAGATATTGCCTCTCCTGTAAATTCCATTGCCATATATAAAGCACCATCTACACCAATATCTCCAATTGTATAAAGTATTAAGTCCTTACCACTGACCCATTTATTCAAATTGCCATAGTAGATAAACTTTATTGTTTCAGGCACCTTAAACCAACACTCTCCAGTTGCCATAGCAGAGGCAACATCTGTTGAGCCAACACCTGTTGCAAAGGCTCCAAGGGCACCATAAGTGCATGTATGACTATCTGCACCAATCACCAAATCACCTGGGACTACCAAACCCTGCTCTGGCAGTAAGGCATGTTCTATCCCCATCCTGCCTACTTCAAAATAAAGACTTAAATCGTGTCCCCTTGAAAAATCCTTTAGCATCTTACATTGCTCTGCAGCCTTAATATCCTTTTGTGGTGCAAAGTGGTCTGGTATGAGGGCAATCCTGTCTTTATCAAATACCTTTTTTGCGCCAATCTTTTCAAACTCTTTGATTGCTATAGGTGCCGTGATATCGTTTGCAAGGATTAAATCAACCTTTGCATTAATCAATTCACCTGGATAAACCTCTTTTTTGCCAGAATGAACAGCCAGAATTTTCTCAGTAATAGTCATAAAACCTCCAAAGTTAATTTATTTAAAAAACTTCAATAATATCTATAGCTACTTCTATCGCTATTTTAAGGACAAACCCTTCCTACTTGATTTTATTAAGTTCTCAGTTCTATCACTGATTTTGGGTTGTCATATTCATCTATCAGTATGACTTCCACTCTTTTCTTTAGCTTTTTCTATCAATTCACTGAAACAACCGCTTATAATCTTATATTCTCTCACTCAATCTCAAGCCTCTTTTTAAGGTGTCAATAAATAAAGACTTTCCAAATCTAGGGGGGCGAGAGATAATTGCCTGTATTTACAAGTTCATAGACATAACTTGTCTTGTCAACATAGACATAGCCTTCTGTGGTTATTTTTCTGAGATTGCTAATGCCAATGGGGAGTTTTTGTTTCATGTAGAATATTGTCAATATCAGGATGTAATTTGTCAATTGGTCGTTAATGAATTTTTTAAAACCCCCTTTATTGTTCTTTAATAAAGTGAATTAAAACTCCCTGTATCCCCCTTGACAAAGGGGTGCAGTAAAAGTTGGCATTATATTTATCCGAAAATCGGCGATAGAACTAAAAAGCTAAATAAAATCAGCAAGGAAGGGCTGGTGTGGAATTTTTATACGACACCTTATAAAAAAAGTTCCTAGGGTTTTGTCATAAGGCATTGCATTATAATGAATAAAGCAAAATTTGTCGATTATAAAAAGCCTGAAACAGCCCTTCCTAAGCGCTATTTTAAAGTTTATCAAGCCATTTGCCAAAAAATAATTTATTCATTAAAATATGCCCCTATGAATCACTCCCTTGATGAATTTATAAATCTCTCAAAAGAGGGAAATCTTATACCCCTTTACGAAGAGATAATTGGTGACTTAACCACACCTGTGTCTGCTTTTATCTGCCTTAAGAAAAAGCCCTCTTTTTTGCTTGAAAGTGTAGTTGGTGGTGAGAAATGGGCTCGTTATTCTTTCATCGGACTTAACCCTTTAATAACAGTTTCTTATAAAAATGAGAGGACTATTATAAAAAATATCGAGGATAAGACTGAAAAGGTATTGGATATCAACCCTCTAACAATAGTAAAGGAAATACTTTCTATTTTTAAACCAGTAGGCTATAAGGATCTTCCGAGATTTTATGGCGGTTTTGTTGGTTACATTGGATACGATATAGTTAGGTTTTTTGAAAAGTTACCAAAAAGAAATAATAAGTCTCATATACCTATGCCTGATTTATTTATGTTGATGCCTAAAAACATACTTATCTTTGATAATCTAAGGCAAACTATAAAAGTAGTAAATAATGTCTATGTAAAGGGCAAAAATCTAAAGAGTCTTTATAACAAGGCAAAAAGGGAGATTGACTCTATAATTAGGCAACTCAAGAGAGGCTCACTTGAAGGTGTTATTAATGAGAAGATTACAAAGGATGAGATTATTGGCGAAGTAAAGTCAAATTTTACAAAAGAAGATTTCATAGATGCCGTTAATAGGGCAAAGGAATATATCTATGCAGGAGATATTGTCCAAGTGGTACTGTCTCAGAGATTTCATAAAGAAACTAATCATAGGGCCTTTGACATTTATAGGGCTTTAAGATTGATAAACCCCTCACCTTATATGTATTTCCTTGATATAGGAGATGAAAGCATTGTTGGTTCTTCACCTGAGATACTTGTTAGATGTGAAGATGGAGAAATCACAGTAAGGCCAATAGCAGGGACGAGAAAAAGAGGCAAGACAGAGAAAGAGGACTTGATGTTAGAAAAAGATTTGCTTCAAGACCCTAAGGAAAGGGCTGAACACATCATGCTTGTTGATTTAGGTAGAAATGATGTAGGAAAAGTAGCTGAAATTTCAACTGTAAGGGTAACAGATTTAATGACCATTGAAAGATATAGCCATGTAATGCATATCGTATCAAATGTGAAAGGCAGGATAAAAAAAGGGCTTGATGCCTTCGATGTCTTCTCTGCCACTTTTCCTGCAGGGACCGTGTCAGGTGCACCAAAAGTAAGGGCTATGGAGATAATAGAAGAACTTGAACCTACAAAGAGAGGTATTTACGCTGGGGCTATAGGTTACTTTGGTTATTCAGGGAATATGGATACTTGTATTACCATAAGGACATTGATTATTAAGGGTAAAGATGTTTACATCCAAGCTGGTGCTGGGATAGTTGCAGATTCTGATCCTCAATCTGAGTATGTTGAGACAATTAATAAGGCAAAGGCAATGTTAAAGGCAACAGAGTTTTTCAGGGAGAGATAGTATGCTTTTAATGATTGATAACTATGATTCATTTACTTATAACCTTGTCCAATATTTTGGGGAATTAGGTGCAGATGTAAAGGTTTTTAGAAATGACAAGATTACCCTTGATGATATAGAAAAACTAAATCCTCAATATATTGTCATATCTCCTGGGCCTTGCTCACCCAATGAAGCAGGCATATCAATGGAAGTTATAAAAAGGTTTGCCGGTGTAATTCCAATATTAGGGGTTTGCTTAGGACATCAGTCAATAGGGGCTGTATTTGGTGGAGATATTATAAGGGCACCAAAACTCATGCATGGTAAGACATCAAAAATATTTCATGACAATAAAACCATATTTAATGGACTTCCTAATCCCTTTGATGCAACGCGTTATCATTCTTTGATTATTAAACGGGAAACCCTTCCTGAATGCCTTGAAATTAGTGCATGGACTGAAGATGATTTGATAATGGCAGTCAGGCACAGGGAGTATATTGTTGAAGGTGTGCAGTTTCACCCAGAATCAATACTTACCCCTTCAGGAAAGGATCTATTACAAAATTTTCTGAATTTTAAAAAATCTTAAAAACAGCTCAAAGGTTATTATTTTACAACTCCAGCAGCTGAACCGTTTTGAATATTACCAGAAGTTGTCCCTGTAAAAGAACCAGCTGCAACTCCTGAAAAATTTATGAAACCAGTATAACTACCACCACTTAATTGCCCTATTCCTTGACTAATAGTCCCATACCATTTACCACCTGACCACTGTTGGAATTGAAAGTTTGCAGTAAGGGGGTTAGTAGGTGCACCATTACTTATAGTAAAAAAGTTCTGTGGATCTGTTACAGATATACCATTAATCTGTCCTGCCGTTGCCATAGAATAAGAACCAGTAACATTCTGTGTTGCCCATATTGTAGGTTTTTGTCCTGAGGCAGCAGCAAAAAACTTCACATTATTTAAAAGGACACTTACAAAATCGTTACCTGATATAATCGATCCTGAAAGATTAGTTTGTCCAACCTCCACATGAGGAATTTTAAGGGCCTCAAGCTTATTCGGATTAGAAGATTGCATAGTAAGAAATTTATTTGTATCCATCCATACACCCATTCCTATTGCCCTGTAGGCATTTGGGGCTGTTGAATGCGTATATGGATTAAAGACCCCAACAGTCTCACCAGTTACTATACCTGTTGTTGGTGTGCCACTAATATCTGCCCAAAAGCCTGCTGACTTGCCACTAAAATAATTATAAGTATAATTAGGTGTTATCGAAGTTGTAATGTTGTAATGTTTATTAGAAGTAGTGAAATGCATTGTCCAGTCCCAATTACCACTTGATGGTATAGCTGAATATTTTGTCCCATTAAGTCTGCTAAACCAGATACCCCAATCATTAACTGAGGAAAATCTATTTCTCTCTTCGTAATAGTTATAAGTACTCTGTTGTTCATTATTAAAACGAAAAATATTTACTGTGCCAAGGGTTACATCTATGTTTGTAATTGAACTAGATAGATTAGATGGATTAAGGCCTGTAATCCCCATATCAACTATGTAGGCATTACCACTATGGGAAAAATTAGGTTGGTTCATGGAACCAGACCAATTACCAAAAACAACACCACCTTGTCCAGATGGATTACTATAAAGACCTACAAAATAAGTATATGGAGAAGTGGAACCACCTGCACCAGAAATAACACCACTTATAGCACCACCACTACAAACAGTTGGACTACACTGAAAAGGCCATTTTTCAAAAATAATAGGAGAAGATGAGCTATTGTAAGTTCCAACAATATTTGAGACTACTGGACTTGTCATTGAAGAAGTCCAGATATTCCCTATAAGAGTCATATCACTTGTTAAACTACCATCGCTGTTACTGTCTGGTTTGTAAGCATTCATTGTTAAAGGAATTGGTGTAGGAGTTGGAGTTGGGGTTGGAGTTGGAGTTGGGGTTGGAGTTGGTGTAGGTGTTGGGGTTGGAGTTGGTGTAGGTGTTGGGGTTGGAGTAGGTGTAGGTGTAGGAGTTGGAGTAGGTGTAGGTGTAGGAGTTGGAGTTGGAGTAGGTGTAGGAGTTGGAGTTGGTGTAGGTGTAGGAGTTGGAGTAGGAGTAGGAGTAGGTGTAGGTGTAGGTGTAGGAGTTGGAGTTGGTGTAGGTGTAGGAGTTGGAGTTGGTGTAGGTGTAGGAGTTGGAGTTGGAGTAGGTGTAGGAGTTGGAGTTGGTGTAGGTGTAGGAGTTGGAGTTGGTGTAGGAGTT
>DUZI01000006.1 GCA_013349595.1 Nitrospirota bacterium | reverse complement strand
TTCTCGGTTACCTCTTTGGCTATACTTCAGATGTCAATACAAGGACAGAATTAGTTATTTTGCTTACTCCAAGGGTTGTAAATAATCAAGAAGAGGCAAAAGAGACAACTGTAGAATACATAAATCGTCTAAAAGGTGTAACTACACACATGCTTGAAAAAGAAGTAAGAATACATGGAACAAAGAAAAAAACAGAAGATAATGGTATAAAAAATGATAAAAAGGAACAAGAAAAGTAACCAATGAAAACTTTAAAAATAAAAGGTATAACACTCAACACCCCTATTATACAAGGAGGTATGGGTGTAGGAGTCTCTCTTTATCCTCTTGCAAAGGCAGTGGCTAAGGAGGGTGGATTAGGTGTCATTTCAAGTGCATGCCTTGACAGAATTGTTTCAAAAAGAATAGGCAAGAGGGTCAACATTTATGAAGCAGTCTTAAATGAAGTAAGTGAGGCAAAAAAAGAAGGCGGTTTTGTAGGCATCAATATAATGGTAGCCCTTATGAGAGATTACAAAGATTCTGTAATTGCAGCTATTGATGCAAAGACAGATGCTATTATTTCAGGCGCAGGATTACCTCTTGCCCTTCCAAGTATTTATAAGCCTGGAGATACTGCTCTCATACCAATTGTGTCATCTGCAAGGGCACTTGATATTATCTGCAAAAGATGGCAAAAGGCAGGTTATAGACCTGATGCAGTGGTGCTTGAAGGACCACTTGCAGGAGGGCACCTCGGTTTTTCTGTTGAACAGATTGATAATCAAGACTACAGTCTTGAAAAACTCCTCCCGCCAGTAAAAGAATTGGCAATGAAAAACGGTGATTTCCCTGTAATTGTTGCAGGGGGTATATATTCAAATTCAGACATAAAAAAGTTTTTAAAGATGGGTGCCGATGGAGTTCAAATGGGAACAAGGTTTCTTGCCACTTATGAAAGTAGTGCCGATGAATTATATAAACAGGCAGTCTTGAAGGCTACAAAAAATGACATCTTGGTAGCTGTTAAGCCCGGCTCACCTTGTGGATTACCTTTTAGGGTTTTAAAGGATTCACCTATGTTTGTGAGTGCTCAAAAGGCATTGAGAAAACCAAAATGCAACAAAGGTTATGTCCTTACAAAAGATGAAAAAGGTAATTACACTGTATGCCCTGCTAAGGTTGATAATGTCAATTATTTTTGTATTTGTAATGGGCTTTTGAGTTCTGCAGGATATAATCCAACTGAAGAAGAACCACTATATACTGTTGGAACAAATGCCTATCGCATAGATAAGATACTCTCAGTCAAGGAACTCATGGATGAACTCTGCCATCCTAATCAACCAGATTGATTTGCTACAGTTATAATGCCTTAAGTTTAATAAATTGATTAAATGAGTTATTTTTTGCTCAAGAAAAAAAACTTAGAAATATTGGAAACAAAAAAAGTATTGAAGATGCCTTTATCAAGACCAATGCTACTGTTATAGCTCTCTGTTAGATGTTTTTTTCTTATTACACTAATTGTAATGGTAACTTTTCTTTTAAAAAATAAAGAAGAAAATAAGATGGTGTGTATTACAAGAATCTTATCAAATGAGTTAGGAGGTGCCGTTATCTTCGATCACTATGAAAGGGTTTACGAAGCATTATATGGTCTAAAAACAATAGAAGAAGTAAGTAAAATTACAGTCACAAAGGGAGATAACAATAGGAGCGATATTATTGAGTGACTATTGTCAAAAGGTTGAACAAGCATCAAAATCATCAGACCTTTTAGCATTGAGCAGATTAATACCACAGTTTTGAAATCACCTTTATCGATATTTCTAATTACATCAAGGAAACTTTACTAAAAATAAAACCGATTGACAGCAATGGTATTTTGCATCCATTTTTAATGGAATGAAATTTCATAATACAGAATAATCAGTTTGTCTTAAAATCGGCGATAGAACTAAAAGGCTTAGTAAAATCAGCAATTAAGATAGAAAGTACAGGATTGAGTGGGTCAGGTCTTGAATTTTGACATTAGACATTAATGGTTTTGCCTTACAGATAAGCTATGAGTTAAAAGTAAAAATGTCAAAATTCAAGACCTGACCTCCTTCTAGTAAGATAGGAAGGGCTGGTGTGGAATTTTTATACGACACCTTATAAAAAAAGTTCCTAAGGGGGCTTTGTCATAAGGCATTGTTTTAAATGTATAAATCAAAATTATAAATAAAATCTGTCTATTATAAAAATCCTGAAACAGCCCTTACTAAGCGCTATTTTTGGGGTTTGTTAGTTGTATTTTTTGTAAACATTATTTGTTATAATTTTTGTTTGAAAAATTAAAGGAGAAAAAACTCTCAATGAAGAAACCACTAAAAATATTTATTGTAGCATCTGAAACTGCACCTTTTGCAAAAGAAGGGGGACTTGGTGATGTAGTAGGAACAATGCCTAAATATATCAAAGCACTTGGTCATGACATAAGGATAGTGATGCCTCGTTATTATAAAATAGATAAATCAGCATACAATCTAAAACATATTGGAGGTCCCCTCGGTGTCCCAATGGGAATAATTGGCACTCTTTGGGGTGCTGTATTTGAAGGTAAACTTCATAATTCAGAAGTCCCAGTGTATTTCATTGAATATGAAAATTTTTTTGGTAGAGATGGCCTCTATACAAAGGATGGAGAAGGTTATCTTGATAATGACAATAGATTTGTCTTTCTTTCAAGGGGTGCTCTTGAGTTAGCAAAGATGATCTCTTTTAAACCAGATGTAATCCATGTACATGATTGGCAGACTGCGGCAATACCAGTATTTATAAATACTATCTATAAAAATGACCCCATTGTTGGAGGATCAGCTACTATATTGACCATTCATAATATACAACATCAAGGAAATTTCTATGAAGGACTTATGGATGTACTTGCCGTTGGTTGGGAGCATTTTAATTTCCTTGAACTTGAAGCCTACAATAGCGTCAATCTTTTAAAAGGTGGTATTTATAACGCAACACTTTTAACAACTGTAAGCAAGACATACAGTAAGGAGATACAAACACCTGAATATGGATACAGACTTGAAGGAGTTGTTAAGGATAGGGCAAATGACCTTTATGGGATCCTTAATGGTGTAGATTATGATGAATGGAACCCCGAAACTGATAAATTTATTAAGGCTAATTATTCTGAAAATGATATGTCAGGAAAAGCAATGTGTAAGGCTGATCTGCAAGAATTGATGAAACTGCCAGTAAGGGCTGATGTCCCTTTGATAGGTATTGTCTCAAGGTTAGTCTATCAAAAGGGGATTGACGTCCTTGCAGCGTCAATTTACCGTTTACTTGATTTTGATATACAGATGGTAATGCTTGGAAGTGGTGAAGCTTGGGCTCATTTCTTCTTTGGGAAGATTGCCTATGATAATCCTCAAAAATTTGCTGTCAAGATAGGATATGACAATTGTCTTGCTCACAAGATAGAGGCAGGTGCAGACTTTTTTTTAATGCCTTCAAGGTTTGAGCCATGCGGATTAAATCAAATGTTTAGTTTAAGATACGGCACATTACCTATTGTAAGAGCTACCGGTGGATTAAATGATACAGTTGATAATTTTGATGAACAAACTAATGAAGGTACTGGATTTAAATTTTATGACCTTACGCCTGAGGCGATAGTTAATACTGTTGGTTGGGCTATCCATACTTTCTATAACAACAAAAATGCCATAAATAAACTAATACAAAATGCTATATCAAAGCGATTTACCTGGGATGAATCGGCAAAACAGTATGAAGAATTATATTATCTTGCAGTGAAAAGAAAAAAAGGCAAGTAGTAACAATGACCCAAAATCGGCGATAGAACGGATTGAGGGGGTCAGGTCTTGAATTTTGACATTAGACATTAATGGTTTTGCCTTACAGATAAGCTATGAGTTAAAAGTAAAAATGTCAAAATTCAAGACCTGACCCCCTTCTAGTAAGATAGGAAGGGCTGGTGTGGAATTTTTATACGACACCATATAAAAAAAGTTTTTAGGGTTTTGTCATAAAGCATTGCATTATAATGAATAAAGCAAAATTAAATAAAATTTGTCGATTATAAAAAGCCTGAAACAGCCCTTGCTATCGCTATTTTAAGAAATGAAAAAAATTATAGAAATCAACTCCCTGTGGCTTCTATGGTTAAAATTTAAGACTAACTCAAAAAAAGGAGGGATAAAATGTCAATAAAAAGAGAAATAGGTTATTTATGTAGAGGAGAACATGGCGACCCCTATAGGGTGCTCGGACAACATATTATCAACAACAATATAATCATTAGAGCCTTTATGCCAGAGGCAAAGGAGGCTTGGATTATTAAAGAAACACATGAAGGTGATCAGTTGTTTCAGATGCAGAAAGTCTATAAGGTGGGTTTCTTTACCTATACTGAAAAAACAGATAAACCTTTCCCTTATCGTATCAAGATTATCACACACTATGACGAACACAGAGAGTTTCATGATCCCTATGCATTCCATACTGATTTTGTGACAGATTTTGACCATCATCTGATTGGAGAGGGGGTTCATTACAGACTTTATGAGAAATTAGGCGCTCATTTGTATGAGGTTGATGGTGTCAAGGGTGTGCATTTTGCAGTATGGGCACCAAACGCTACCAGGGTCAGTGTGATTGGTGATTTTAACAGATGGGATGGCAGGAGACATCCTATGAAAAAGAATATTGGGTCAGGTATTTGGACCTTGTTCATACCTAATTTGTCTGAGGGAGTTATTTATAAATATGAGATTAAGACAAACTTCAATTCATATCTTGAGCAAAAGGCAGACCCTTTCGCCTTTTATTGTGAATTAAGACCTAAGACTGCCTCAATTGTTTATAGTTTAAAAGAAAAGCATCAATGGCATGATGATCAATGGCTGAAAAAAAGAAGTAAAACTAATTGGCATGAAAAGGCAATCTCTATTTACGAAGTTCATCTTGGTTCATGGATAAGAAAGTCAGAGGCAGAGAATGATGTCTATAGTTACAGAGAGATTGCAGATAAACTCATTCCTTATGTCAAAGATTTGGGATTTACTCACATAGAACTATTACCAGTATCAGAGCATCCACTTGATGCATCATGGGGTTATCAGGTAACAGGTTACTTTGCACCAACAAGCCGTTTTGGTAGTCCTTCGGATTTTATGTATTTTGTTGACAAGTGTCATGAGAATGATATTGGGGTGATTATTGATTGGGTTCCAGCCCATTTTCCAAAGGATGGACATGGATTGAGATTTTTTGATGGTACAGCCCTATATGAGCATGAAGACCCTCGTAAGGGTGAACATAAAGAATGGGGAACTTTGGTATTTAACTATGGTAGAAATGAGGTCAGAAATTTTCTTATTGCAAATGCACTCTTTTGGTTAAATTATTATCATATTGATGGATTAAGGGTTGATGCAGTGGCATCTATGCTTTATCTTGATTATTCAAGAAAAGAAGGAGAATGGGTTCCAAATCAGTATGGTGGCAATGAAAACCTTGAGGCAATTGCATTTATAAAACTATTCAATGAAATCGTTCATAGAGATTTCCCTGGCATATTAACTATCGCCGAAGAATCAACATCATGGCCCAGTGTATCAAAACCAACCTATCTTGGTGGTCTTGGATTTAGCATGAAATGGAATATGGGGTGGATGCATGATACCCTTGAATATTTTACTAAAGATCCAATCTTTAGAAAATATCACACCTATGACCTAACATTTAGTCTCATTTATGCCTTTACTGAAAATTTTATACTCTCCTTTTCACATGATGAGGTTGTTTATGGAAAGAAATCTTTATTAAATAAAATGCCAGGTGATCTTTGGAAAAAATTTGCTAATCTGAGATTACTTTTAGGTTTAATGTATGCTCATCCTGGTAAGAAATTAAACTTTATGGGTTTTGAATATGGACAATGGGATGAATGGTGCTTTTTTAGATCACTTGACTGGCATCTTCTTGAATATGAACATCATCAAAGGATGCTTCAATATACAAAAGATCTAAATCAACTCTACAAAAATGAAAAATCCCTCTATGAGGTGGACTTCCATCACTCCGGTTTTGAGTGGATAGATTTTCACGATCATGACAATAGCATTATATCATTTATAAGAAAGGCTAAGGATTTTTCAAATTATCTGATCTTTATTTTCAACCTTACACCTGTGCCACGGGAAGGGTATATAATTGGAGTCCCTCGTGGTGGATTTTATAGAGAGATTTTTAATAGCGACTCTGAGATATACTTTGGAAGCAACATAGGAAATGCTGGTGGTATTATGGCAAATGATGTGCCAAGTCATGGACGACCCTATTCATTGAGAACAATATTACCACCTCTTGGAATGCTCGTATTTAAACCATCATAACTTGATTGACAATAATAGTCTATAAAAATTATATTTTAATTATATTGTATTATCACAAGGAGTATTTATGATATTTGAGAGATTTTCAGAAAAAGGAAGAAAAGTAATAGTTTATGCAAGAGAAGAAGCTGAAAGAAGAAACAATGATTATTTGGGAACGGAACATATTTTACTTGCCTTAATAAGAGAAGAAGATTCTATACCATCTTTAATCCTGAAAAAATTGGGGGTTGATATTAATGAAATAAGACTAAGTTTAGAAAGGAGTCTCTCACAAGGTGGCAATCTAATGACATTTGGACAAATCCCTTTTACGCCAAAAGCAAAAAAAGTACTGGAACTTGCCTTTGAGGAAGCACGATTGCTTGGACATACTCAGATTAGTAATGAGCATCTACTCTTAGGAATAATCAGGGAAGATGAGGGGATTGCAGGAAGGCTTATGAGAAGTCATGGAGCAAGTTTATTAGGTGCCAGACAACTCGCTATAAACCTATCTTTGAAACCTCAATATATACCACCTCATCAAAAGGAGCGCAAGAAATCAAATACTCCAACTATTGATGAATTCGGCAGAGATCTCACACTCCTTGCTATTGAAGGCAAGTTAGACCCAGTGATCGGTAGAGAGGAAGAGATTGAAAGGGTGTTGCAAGTGCTTGGCAGACGAATAAAAAACAATCCAGCCATAATTGGAGAACCGGGTATTGGAAAAACGGCAATTGTTGAATGTCTTGCTCAACAAATTGCCATCGGTGAAGTACCTGACAATCTACTTGGTAAGAGAATAATATCCCTTGATCTTGGTTCTATGATTGCAGGAACCAAATATAGAGGTCAATTTGAAGAAAGACTAAAGGCTGTTATGAAAGAGATCATAACCGCTGAAAATATAATTCTTTTTATTGATGAATTTCATACTATTATTGGTGCAGGTGCAGCTGAGGGATCTATTGATGCGTCAAACATGCTAAAACCGGCACTTTCAAGGGGGGAAATACAATGTATCGGGGCAACAACAATTTCTGAATATAGGAAATACATTGAAAAAGATGGTGCACTTGAGAGGAGATTTCAACCTATATTCGTTCATCCACCTTCAGTTGAGACTACAATAGACATCCTTCGTGGTATCAAATCAATATATGACAGTTACCATAAAATCAAGATAACGGATTCAGCAATTGATGCAGCCGTTCGTCTGTCTGATAGATATATTACTGACAGGCATTTGCCTGATAAGGCCATTGATATTATTGATGAAACTGGATCAAGATTAAGAATTAAGAGGAACACAATGCCTTCACATCTCAAGGAAATGGAATCTAATCTTCTTAAACTCAACAAAGAAAAAGGAATGTTCATTCGCATGCAAGACATGGAAAAAGTCAAGATGATCAAATCAAAAGAAGATATATTGAAACAATTCTATGATATCCAATACAAGAAATGGAAAGATATGTATAACAATGATATCCCTACTATTACAGAAGACGACATCTCGTACACCGTATCAAAAATGACAGGCATCCCTCTTTACAAAATTGAAGAAAAGGAGACGGAAAAATTACTCAAGATGGAAGAAATACTCCATCAGAGGATAGTTGGTCAAGAAGAAGGGATTAAAAGTCTATCAAAAGCAATTAGGAGATCAAGGGTTGGTCTTAAGACACCAAACAGACCCATTGGTTCATTCTTTTTCCTTGGACCAACAGGGGTGGGTAAAACAGAATTGGCAAAGGCTTTGGCAGAATTTATGTTTAACGATGAAAATGCACTCATAAAACTTGATATGTCAGAGTATATGGAGAGATTTATGGTCTCAAAATTAGCAGGTGCCCCTCCTGGATATGTTGGCTACGAAGAGGGAGGACAGCTTACAGAAAAGATCAGGAAGAGACCATACTCAGTGATACTTTTTGATGAGATAGAAAAAGCCCATCACGATGTTTTTAATATTCTTCTACAAATACTTGATGAAGGCGTTCTAACCGACAGTTTTGGCAGAAAAGTAGATTTCAAAAATACCATTATAATAATGACGTCTAATCTTGGAGCAAAACTTATAGAAAAGGCAACTCCACTTGGTTTTACAAACTCAGTAGCTGGACTTGACTACTTTAGGATGAAAGACAATATATTAACAGAACTAAAAAAACATTTTAACCCAGAATTTCTCAACAGGGTTGATGAGATAATAGTCTTTCATCCTCTTGAGAGGGAGCATCTTTTATCAATTATTGATTTACTTATTGCTGAGACAAACAAAAAACTCACAAACATTGGTATAACTATTGAAATAAGTGAACAATTTAAAGAATGGCTTATTAAAAAATATTACAAACCTCAATATGGCGCAAGACCAATGAGAAGAGCTATAAGAAAAGAAATAGAAGATAACCTTGCTGAAGAACTACTCCATGAAAATATTAAGGAGGCTTCTATACTAAAGGTAGATGTAGAAGACGATAAGGTCATATTTACTGAAACAAAAACAAGTCTATATACGAATGTAAATTGAAAATGAAATTAAGGATATTCTAATGAAATATAAATCACTTGTATTATCACTCATCTTTGTCATGGGAATAATAATGATTTATCTTTTATCAGATGAAAATAAAGTTGTCTCAAAGGTCCCTTATCAGGGTGGTGATGCCCCAAATTTTGAACTTATTGATACAGATAAAAAGTCTTGGAAACTATCAGAGCTAAATGGTAAGGTTATTTTGCTGAATTTTTGGGCTACTTGGTGTGATACTTGCAAAGAGGAAAAACCCTTTTTTAACAAACTATATGAAGAATTTAAAAATAATAAAGATATAATATTTCTCACAGTGCTATATAATGATGATATCAATAAGGCAATAAACTATATGAACAGAAACTCTTACAAGTTTCCAATCATTGAAGATACAAATAAAATTTATCTTCGGTTTGGCTTAAAAGGTGTTCCAGAAACCTTTGTAATAGATAAAAGAGGCAAGATTGCCCAAAAAATAATCGGACCTATTAAATGGGACTCTCCTGATGTAAAAGATGCGATTTTAAGACTTTTAAAAAGTTAATCTTGGATTTTTTAGAAATGGGGACTACAAAAGCACCGCAGCGGGTAATGCTTTTTTGTGCATTACTTTATAAAAATGAAGATATTTTCTGGGAAGCCTTAAATAAACTTGAGTTAAAATATAAAGAAATAAGTTTCTATAGCCCCCCATTAGAATGGAATTTTAGTAACTACTATGAAAAAGAGATTGGACAAAGTCTAAAGAGAAGATATGTTTTTTTTGCAAAT
The DNA here is from genome assembly GCA_013349595.1 of Nitrospirota bacterium. Classification (GTDB taxonomy): domain Bacteria; phylum Nitrospirota; class Thermodesulfovibrionia; order Thermodesulfovibrionales; family Dissulfurispiraceae; genus DUZI01. Next base: position 8,511 of record DUZI01000006.1, on the reverse strand, counting down.
CTTATAGAACCGGATCTGCTTTCTGAAATAAAGTTATTCACTAATTCCATCGAAAAAGATTTTTCAGAGAATCACAACAGGACAATTAATATTGACCCTGGTTATATCACTCCTGCCAAAGTTGTCCTTGCCTCAACAAAAGACTATTCACACAGGATTTACTTAAGAGATGGTATTTATGCAGAAATAACCTTGATTTATAAAAAAGGTAATTTTGAACCGCACATCAACACTTATAGAGACTATTGCACCAAAAAACATCAATTCTATTTGCATATAGGTAGAGCTATCATGACAGGAAAGGTTTAAGCCTTTAGTGTATTTTAATAAGGAGATATGAAATGATTAAAGGTTCAACTGATGTGTATTGTATTTTTGGACATCCTGTTAGTCATAGCAAATCACCTCAAATGCATAATTGTGCCTTCCAAAAACTTTCTATTGATGCTTGCTATGTAGCTTTTGATGTGCCACCTGTTAATCTTAAAGCAGCTATTGATGCAGCAAGAGTCTTAAAAATAAAGGGACTGAACATTACAGTACCTCATAAAGAAGCAGTTATGCCTCTGCTTGATGATATTTCTGATGATGCTCTTACGATTGGAGCAGTCAATACAATAAAAAATGAAGATAATAAACTCAGAGGTTTTAATACTGATTATATTGGATTTATTAGGTCCTTAGAAGAAAATGATGTTACGATAAAGAATAAGCATTTTCTTGTGCTTGGTGCTGGTGGTGCAGGTAGAGCAGTAGCATATGGTTTATTAACTCAAGGAGCTTTTGTCAGCATTTACAATAGGACTATTGAAAAAGCTTTAAATTTAGCTAATTCTTTTAAACATATTTCTCAAAAAATTAATGTGATTGATTATATCAAATCTATTGATGATTATGATGTAATTATCAATACAACATCACTTGGTCTTAATAAGGACGACCCTATGCCTATTGACATAACTTATATAACTGACAGAAATATTGTTTGTGACTTGATTTATACAAAGACACAATTTTTAGAATCTGCATCTAAGAAGGGGTGTAAAATTATAGATGGCAAGGGTATGTTGCTTTGGCAGGCAGTATATGCCTTTAATATATGGACTAATCTTACTCCATCAGTAGAAGATTTTAGAAAGATATTTTCCAAAAATTGGTGATAGAACTAAAAAGCTTAATAAAATCAGCAAGTAAGATAGGAAGGGCTGGTGTGGAATTTTTATATGACACCTTATAAAAAAAGTTCCTTAGGTCTTTGTCATAAGGCATTGTTTTAAATGTATAAATCAAAATTATAAATAAAATTTGTCGATTATAAAAATCCTGAAACAGTCCTTCCTAAGCGCTATTTTAAGGATATTGTTTAAATATCAAAGTTTAATATGATTGAAAGTCGTTTATTGCACTTTGATATTCCTTCCAAAGTTGTGCCTTTGATATGCCTATATCTATGAAATCCCATGGTAAAGGTTCATCATATTGCCAACAGGTTGTTATCTTGTCTGACAAAGATTTATCTCGTATAATTTTATTCATATCACCTGTTTGTGAAAGATCAATAATATTTTTTAATACTTTCCTGTCACCCCTTGCAAATACTGCTTGTATAAAAGAATGACGAACTGATTCGTTATTGATAGTTATTTTGCTTAAGAGATTAAGATTCTTTTTGATGAAATTTATCTTCTCTTTTAATACCTTAATGTCTTCAAATTTGTGCCATTGAAAGGCGGTGAAGGGTTTTGGAACAAAAGGAGTTAATGTGAGGACAATTCTTGAACTCTTACTTAATGACAATATCTTTTTTGTTAATGAAATAATAGACTCAATATCTTCAAGCCTTTCTTGAGGCAATCCAATCATGAAATAGAGCCTTAATATTTCTATCCCCTTTTGAAAGGCAGTTGAAGCAGTTGATAATATGTCATCTTCATTTATCTTTTTGTTGATGACCCTTCGCAGCTTTTCACTACCTGCCTCAGGTGCAATAGACAGACTTTTTTTATCTTTTAAGAGACTTATTAAGGAGTTACTTTTTTGATTTGACCTCAAGGAGGTGATTGAGAAATTAACATTATCTTTTGAGATCAACTCATTTATATAAGGGACATCACTCAATGAAGGGGCAATTAGGCCAACCTTTGATTGAGCCTTGTCTATTTCCTGATTCATTATATCTTTTTCTCTAATCCTTACAGGATTATATATTGAACTTACAAGACAAAACCTACACCTCCAATGACATCCACGCATAACTTCTAAAAGACACAAGTGTCCGAATTCACTATTTTTTGTCTTAATCGTAGGATTTATAATGATTTGGTTGAAATTTTTAAAATATGTTTTTTTTATAAAGACAGGTGCTTGAGGATAGATGCTTTTTGGCACGATGGTATCAGTTTTATAAAAAGAAGGTATATAAATACCTTCTATAGATACTATCTCTCTTTTAATATCATCTTTTTGAAATCTTTTGGTATATAAATCCAAGAAAAGGTTAATTGTTTCTTCTGACTCACCTATAAAGATTACATCAAATATATCTTCAAAGGGTGCTGGATTTGAAAAACAACATACACCTCCTGCAATCAAAAGAGGGAAACTATCATTTCTGTTTACACTGTAAACAGGGATATTTGATAAACTTAGAATTTTTATTATATTCGGGTAGTCGTTTTCAAAAGATATAGATAGGGCAATAATGTCAAAATTACTGATGGAACACTTTGATTCGTAAGTTATTACGGGCAGTCCTGTTCTTTTTAATTCCTCTAAATCATATTTGTCAGGTAAAAAGGCTCTTTCACATACTACATCATCTCTACTGTTTAGGATACTATAAATAGTCTGAAAACCAAGGTTTGACATACCTATGGAATAAACATTTGGATAAATAAGGGCAATTCTTTTTTTCCCACCATGGTCTTTAAAGACAGTGCCAACTTCGTCTTTTAAATAATAGTCAATCTTATTAAGTATTTTTTTGGGTATGCTCAATATAGCGATTAAACTCTGATTTAAAGTTATCACTCAGAATATTTTTTTCTAACACAGCCTCTATCTCATCTAAATTCCAAAATCTTATTTCGTCTATCTCTTCTTTGTTAAAGTCAAAAGGACCTTCATATTGATAAAGGTAAGTATAGACAAGTTCGCTTTCATAACTATTGGAATGAATATAAGAATAGAGAAACCTTGGATTGACACATAAAAAACCAAGTTCTTCTAAGGTTTCCCTCTCAATGGCTTTTTCAAGGCTTTCTGATGGGTTAACATGACCTCCTACGGAGGTATCCCATTTTTCAGGAGCAACATCTTTTTTGTAAGACCTCTTTTGAAGAAGCACTTGTCCTGTTTTGTTGACAACAATTAAGTGGACTACTTTATGCAATAATGAGGGATTGCCATGTATCTCTGACCTTGGTAGAATCTTTATGACTATACCTTCATGATTTACAACTTCAAGTAACTCTTCTACTACCATACCTTTAGGCAGTAAATAAATCCTTTAATTTACCCGTAAAACCTTTAGGAACATCTATCTCTTCTCCTGAGAGTTTTGCAAATTCTCTAAGGATTTCTTTTTGTCTGTCAGAGAGTTTTTTAGGAACTTCAATTGAGACTTGTAATATTTGGTCTCCACGATGGAAACTGCCGAGTTTTGGAATTCCTTTCCCTTTAAGCCTAAATTCTGCCCCTGAAGATGTACCTGCAGGTATCTTGTGTTTATAAGGACCATTTAAAGTAGGCACTTCTATCTCCCCACCAAAAACGGCTTTAGGGAAAGAAATAGGTATATGACAGTATATATCCATCCCTACTCTCTTGAATATTGGGTGCTCTTGCACTGATATAATTACATATAAATCACCAGGAGAGCCTCCATTATTTCCAATGTCGCCTTCTCCAGAAACACGCAACCTTGAATTACTATCAACACCTGCAGGTATTTTGATAGATAATTCTTTGTTTATCCTTACCTTTGTTGTCCCCTTACAATTCTTACATGGGCTGGGTATTATGATACCCGTACCCTGACACTTAGGACATGTCTTTGAGACGCTAAAGAAGCCTTGTTGAAACCTTATATTACCTGTCCCTTTACACTGTCCACAACTGATTGGATTTGTTCCAGGTTCCGCCCCAGTTCCATGACATACATCACAGTTATTCCATTTGGAAACAGTTATTATTTTTTCAGCGCCAAAAGCTGATTCTTCAAGGGTAATTGTTAGATTATATCTAAGGTCAGCTCCCCTTGTAGGTTTTGCACCCCTTCCAGAAAAACCTCCAAAAAAGTCTTCAAATATGTCTTCAAAAATTGTGCTAAAAGTGGTACTGCCTCCTGCACCAAAACCACCTTGATTAGGGAAGCCTTCGGCAGTGCCAAAACGATCATAATGGTTTCTCTTATCAGGATCACTGAGACAGGTATAGGCTTCATTTATCTCTTTGAATTTTTCCTCTGCCTCTTTGTTCCCCTGATTTCTATCAGGATGATATTTAAGGGCTAATTGACGGAATGCCTTCTTGATTTCGTCTTGAGAGGCATTCCTGTCAACCCCAAGAGTAGCATAGTAATCTTTCATTTTTTGTTCTTATCTAAATCTTCAAATTCTGCATCAACTACATCTTCCTCTTGTTTAGCCTTTGCTTGGCTACCCTGACCCTGTGATGCATCTGCTGATGGATTAGGATTTACATTTTTATACATCTGTTCTGCTAATTTATGTGAAGCCTTTGTTAACTCCTCAATAGCTGATTTAATTTCGCTTGTATTATTGCTTTCATCTTTGAGCCTTCTACACTTTTCTATTGCCCTCTTAATCTCTTCTTTTTCTGTCTCCGAAATCTTATCACCGTATTCTTTCAAGGACTTTTCTACACTATAACAGATGGAGTCTGCATTATTTTTTGCCTCTATCAATTCTTTTTTGCTCCTATCTTCAGAAGCATGGCTTTCTGCATCACGAATCATCTTTTTGATTTCCTCTTCAGAAAGACCACTTGAGGCTGTAATCTTAATGGACTGTTCCTTGCCTGTGCCTAAATCCTTAGCAGAAACATGTAATATACCATTTGCATCTATATCAAAGGTAACCTCTATCTGCGGTACACCCCTTGGTGCAGGAGGGATACCAACAAGTTCAAAAACACCAAGTAGTTTGTTGTCTGATGCCATCTCTCTTTCACCTTGATGAACCTTTATTGTTACTGCAGGTTGATTGTCAGCTGCAGTTGAGAATATTTGAGACTTTTTGGTTGGTATTGTTGTATTCCTTTCAATTATCTTTGTAAATATTCCACCAAGTGTCTCAATTCCAAGTGAAAGTGGTGTAACATCAAGCAAAAGTACTTCTTTAATATCACCCTTTAATACAGCAGACTGTATTGCAGCACCAAGAGCAACAACCTCATCGGGATTTACGCTCTTATTTGGCTCTTTGCCAAAGTAACTTTGCACAACTTGCTGAACCTTTGGTGTCCTTGTTTGTCCACCAACAAGAATGACCTCATCTATCTCTTTTGAAGTCAGTCCTGCATCTTGTAAAGCCTTTCTGCATGGCTCAATAGTCATATCAATTAAATTGTCTGTCAATTGTTCAAATTTTGCCCTTGTTAGTTTTATAAGTAAATGCTTTGGACCAGATACATCGGCTGTGATAAAAGGCAGATTAATCTCTGTCTCTGCAGCAGTTGAAAGTTCAATCTTTGCCCTTTCAGCTGCCTCTTTCAGTCTTTGAAGTGCCATTTTATCATTTTTGAGGTCAATACCCTGTTCTTTTTTGAATTCATCAACAAGCATGTCAATAATCTTAAGATCAAAATCATCTCCTCCAAGATAAGTATCACCATTTGTTGATTTAACCTCAATTACGCCTTCACCTATTTCAAGGATAGATACATCAAAGGTTCCACCACCAAGATCATAGACAGCAACTTTTTCCTCTTTCTTCTTGTCAAGTCCATAACAAAGAGCCGCAGCAGTGGGTTCATTTATAATTCTTAAAACATTTAATCCTGCAATTCGACCTGCATCCTTTGTAGCCTGTCTTTGACTGTCATCAAAATAAGCTGGTACTGTGATGACTGCATCTGTAACAGGTTCACCAAGATAATCTTCTGCTGCTTGTTTGAGCTTTTGTAAAATCATTGCAGAGATTTCAGGTGGTGAATATCTCTTGCCTCTAATCTCTACATGGGCATCATTATTTTCTGCAGGGACTATTTTGTAGGGAAGTCTTTTTTTTGCGTGATCAACCTCTTTGCTGTCAAACTTCCTCCCCATAAGTCTTTTTATAGAAAATATCGTATTTTCTGGGTTTGTGATTGCCTGCCTCTTTGCAATCTGACCAACAAGCCTCTCTCCCTTATCAGTAATTGCTACCACAGACGGAGTAGTCCTGCTCCCCTCTTGATTGGGTATAACTACTGGTTCACCGCCTACAACTGCAGCAACGACAGAATTTGTTGTACCTAAATCAATACCTATTGCCTTTCCCATTGTTAGTAACCTCCTCCTTTATTTATCCATTTGATTTTTTTGAAACAACTACTAAGGCAGGTCTAAGGACCTTATCTCTCAACATATAACCTTTTCTAAACTCTTCAATTACTGTATTATCCTCAACATCATCTTTATCAACCTGACTTATAGCATGATGAAAGGCTGGATTAAACTCCTTACCTTGAGCATCAATATATGTGACTCCAAATTTCTCTAAAGTCCTCTGTAATTCCCTAAAGGTATTTTCAACTCCCTTTTTGAGTGATTCAAGATTTTCTGTTGTTGAAGAACTACCATGTTTTATTGCCATCTCTAAACTGTCAAGGATTGGAAGCAGTTCATTTAAAATAGATTCATTTGAATATTTGATAATTTCTTCTTTATCCTTTAAAATCTTTCTCTTGTAATTGTCAAACTCTGCATAAAGTCTCAAATATTTATTTTTGTAATCTTCATTTTCTTGTTTTAATTTTTCAATTAAATCTGTGGTATCATTTTCAATATTTTCAATATTTTCATTACCATTATCAATATTTTTTTGGTCTTCTTGCATATTCTCCTCTCCTTAATATTCAGAATCAACATTCTGTAGAATTTCACATACACATCTTGATACTAAATCTACCATAGATATTGCCTTTAAGTAGTCCATCCTTGTTGGACCAATAATAGCTATAACACCCATCTTTTTACCACAACTTTTATAACTAGAAGCAACGATACTAAATTTGTTTAATTCTTGTATTGGATTCTCACATCCAATTATTACTTGCACACCTTCAGACTCTCTCAAATCCTCAATTATTTTTAACAAAAGGTCTTTATCCTTGATTGCCCTGTATATCTCCTTCATCTTTGAGATATCAGCAAAGTCAGGTAGATTGATGACATCATAAAGACCCTCAATAAATATCTCATTTTCAGCAAAAAAGAGTATTTGTTCATATATAGCCATTGCTTTTGTTAATAACTGATACCATGCAGCTTTCTCTGACTTTAGTCTTTGTAAAAGAACTGATCTTATTTCATCAATCGTAAAGCCTTCATATTCAGAATTGAGAAAATCAGCAATTCTATTTAAGTCTTTCTGTGTCAAAAATGGATCAATTTGCAAAATCTTACTTTTTATTATATTTTCTTTTGTCAATAGGACTGCTGCTATAGATCCCTCTTTGTATTTTATTAGTTCAATCTTTTTAAAAGTAGAGTTCAAAGCCTTAGGTGGTTGGGCAATACTCATATAGCTTGAAAGATTAGAAAGAGTTGCAGAAACCTCTTTAAAAAACCCGTTTATATCATTTTTAATTCTGTCAAGCCTCCTTTTGATTTCATCTGCAATGTGTGTATCAAAATCAAAACTACTTTGGTTCATCAACATATCAACATAAAATCTATAAGCCATATCTGTAGGAATCCTGCCAGCAGATGTATGGGGTTGACTCAAAAAACCTAACTCCTCTAAATCAGCCATTATATTTCTAATAGTTGCTGATGAAAGACTAAAGTCAAACTTTTTAGTCACATAACGAGAACCAACAGGATCTGGCTTATTGATGTAACTTTGAGTTACTGCATATAGTATTTGTTTGCTTCTTTCATCAAGCATAAGGTCACCCCCTCTTTTATTAGCACTCTCATCATTAGAGTGCTAAATAATTTAACAATAATTTTAAAACTATGTCAATTGTTGCCCTATATCCCTGTCTAATTCCCAAAAAAAGCGATACGAAGGGCTGTTTCAGAATTTTTATAATCGACGATTTCATTTTTTATTCTTTATTCCCAAAATCAACGATAAAACTAAAAAGTAGCAAGTAAGATAGGAAGGGCTGGTGTGGAATTTTTATACGACACCTTATAAAAAAAGTTCCTAGGGGGGTTTTGTCATAAGGCATTGTTTTAAATGTATAAATCAAAATTATAAATAAAATTTGTCGATTATAAAAATCCTGAAACAGCCCTTCCTAAGCGCTATTTTAAGGTTTATAATGCATTTTAATTTT
>DUZI01000005.1 GCA_013349595.1 Nitrospirota bacterium | reverse complement strand
GAACTAAAAACACCATTAATTAGCTGTTTAATGAGTTAGAAATATCCCTCTTTGAAGACAGATAAAGAGTTTTTTAAAAAACAAATACCATCCTGTTTTGATTCTTTTTAAAATCAAAAACTTTATATTTCCTTGAATATTTGGAATTATTTGGTAATATTTTAGAAAAGATGAAACACTTATGTCTCTGTGCTTAAGAATCACCCTTTGTCAAAGAGAATTACCCCAGAATAGTCATTAACAAAAAATCCTAAAGACCGCTATTTTGCATATAAGTTATTGAGAAGTTTATAGTCACACTGTAAAGTGCCTAATTCAAAATCAAACAAAATAAAAGAGAGGAAGGCACTTGTCAAGGGTCTGCGAAGAGAATTTTTGCACTAAACATTTGTTTAGTTCATAAAGGGTAGCCATTGCTGCTAACTAAAGTTTTTTTCATTATTCTGTTGATTGTCACATATAAAGCAACCTCTTTTATTCCTCCCAAAATCAGCGATAGAACTAAAAAGCTTAGTAAAATCAGCAAGTAAGATAGTAAGGGCTGGTGTGAAATTTTTATACGACACCTTATAAAAAAAGTTCCTAGGGCTTTGTCATAAGGCATTGTTTTAAATGTATAAATCAAAATTATAAATATGTCGATTATAAAAATCCTGAAACAGCCCTTACTATCGCTATTTTAAGGATTCCTTATACAAAATGATAATGCTTTCTAATTCACAGACATTATACCGTCGTGCAAGTAGTTTTAACATACAGAGTTTTAGTTGGAGGGAGATGAATTTTGTGATGATAGAATATAACTAAAGAGTTTATTTAGGCAGGAGGTAGAGTGTAGCAAGCTGCAACCGATGTTTAAGACGATGAGGTATAATATAGGTTGACATGTAGTAAGAGAAGGGAATAATGAAGCTTTGTATTGCAATGAGGAGGAAAGAATGGTTTAAGGGATTATGGAGTAAGACTAAGTCTTTTTCATTACCTGTGAGTTTCCCTTTTAAAACCTTAATGATAATTCTGGGCTTAAAGGATTTAGTTTAAAAAGAAATAAAAGGAGGTTTTTCTAATGAAGCTTTCAGTTGATTCAGAAAAATGTATTGGTTGTGGAAGGTGTGAAGAAATATGTCCCTCTGTCTTTCATATAGATGAAGAATTAGCCTTATCAAAAATAATTGACAATGAGGGCTGCGAATATGTTGGTTGTTGCGAGGCTGCTGCAGAGAATTGTCCTGTTGAGGCAATTTATTATGAACCCTGATTGTATGTAAATTTTTTTTACCCAAAATCAGCAATAGAACTAAAAAGCTTAGTAAAATCAGCAAGTAAGATAGTAAGGGCTGGTGTGGAATTTTTATACGACATCTTATAAAAAAAGTTTCTAGGGCTTTGTCATAAGGCATTGTTTTAAATGTATAAATTATAAATAAAATTTGTCGATTATAAAAAGCCTGAAACAGCCCTTACTATCGCTATTTTAAGGTTTTTTATAAATACCTATCTGACAGCCCCATTATTATGTCAAAATGCTATCTATTATTTTTATGTATTAATGTCATTAATATGACATTAAATAATGATTATTCCATAAAATCAATATGTTGAGCTATGGCATAGACTTTGCAATATGTTATAGCTGTTTTAAAAATATTTAAATGAAAAAAGATGAATAGGAGGTTGCTATTATGGCAGTAGAAAAGGAAGGAACTAAAGAAGAAGGTGGAGCGTCGAAAAAAAAGAGCAAAAAATTATTATTAATAATCATAATTGTAGTCGTCCTTGCAGCTGCAGGTGGTGGCACTTTCTTTTTTCTTTCAAAAAAATCTGGTGGTGAAAAGGCAGAAGAAAAAAAGAAAGAAGAAAAACCGATAGAAACAGTCAATTTTGCCCTCGATCCCTTTGTGGTCAATCTCAGTGATTTAGCAGGAAATAGATTTTTAAAGGTCAGTGTTCAGTTAGAACTCGCCAATGCAAAGCTTCTTGATTTGGCTAAGGCAAAGGTTCCTCAGATGCGTGATACTATCATAACATTACTTACAAGTAAATCATCAGATACATTGATTGCACCAGAAGGTAAACTTCAGCTTAAAGACGAAATAACAATCAGGCTGAATCAGGTAATGGGTGAAGGTAATGTAAAAAATGTCTTTCTTACTGAATTTGTGATGCAGTAAATACAAAGGGATAAAGAATGGACGATATTCTATCTCAAGAGGAAGTTGATGCCCTATTAAGAGGCATTTCAGATGGTGATGTTGAGACAGAAAAGGTTGAGGAGGTCTCTGGTGTAAAGGTATATGACTTTACTGGTCAGGAAAAGATTGTTAGAGGCAGAATGCCTTCTCTTGATATTGCCAACGAAAGGTTGGCAAGGAATTTTAGATTGTCTCTGTCTGCAACAATCAGAAGGATGGTGGATGTTACAAATGTGTCTGTTAATATAACCAAATTTTATGACTTTATGCGTGGAGTTCCTTTCCCTTCAAGCATAAATATCTTCAGGATGGAACCTTTAAGGGGCTTTGGTCTCCTTGTATTTGATGCTCCAATGATATTTAGTCTTATTGAGTTTTTCTTTGGTGGTACAGGTAAAAGTTACTATAAGCCTGAAGGAAGGGAGTTTACACCCATTGAGCAAAAGATTATCCACAAAGTGGTTCTTATGTTTTTTCATGATATGGAAGAGGCTTGGAAACCAATTAATCCTATAAAACTCAACTATGTCCGTTCTGAGATGAATCCGCAATTTGTGACAATTGTAACACCTGTTGATGTGGTAATTAGGGTTGAATTTACCCTTGAGATAGAAGGTAAACAATGTAAGGCTCATCTCTGCATTCCCTACGGAACTGTAGAACCAATAAAAGAAAAACTATATAGTGCCTTTTCTGCTGATAGAGATGAGATGGATATTAAGTGGATTGAGAGATTAAAAGAAAGACTTAAAAGTATTCCTCTTGAGCTGGTTGGAGTGCTTGGTAAAGCTCAAATGGATGTTGAAAAGGTACTTAATCTTTCTGTATCGGATGTAATTATTTTAGATAGGGGTGTTGATGAAGATATTGATGTTTGTATTGAGGGGATACCTAAATTAGGGGCAAAATACGGTATTTTTAAAGGCTCTTATGCATTAAAAATTAACTCTGTGAAAGAGTTATTATAAGTGAGTTATAGAAAAAATATTTTATTCTGGAGGGACTATGTCTGAAGAAATTCAAAATATGAATATGCAGGAATTTGAAGAACCACAACAAGCAAAAACTCCCAAAAGGGATATAAATTTTATCCTTGATGTCCCCCTTGAGATGACTGTAGTAATAGGCAAAACAAAGATTCTTATTCAAGAATTGCTTCAACTTGGTCAAGGTTCTGTTATAGCCCTTGATAAACTTGCAGGTGAGCCAATGGAGGTCTTTGTAAACAATAAATTAATAGGGAGGGGTGAGGTGGTTGTAGTAAATGAAAAATTTGGCATAAGGGTTACTGATATTATCAGTCCAGCAGACAGGGTTCATCAATTGAGATAAGACGATGAATATATATTTTGAATTCATAAAGATGATTTCAGCCCTTTTGGTGGTTTTAGGACTCATGTTCCTTCTATTAAAACTTTTAAAACATAGAATAATGCCAAAGGGCGGATTTATTAATATGATTCACTATCAACCACTTGGGACTAAGAGGGCTATTGCAATTGTTAAGATTGCCAATGAATACTTTGCCTTAGGGCTTTGTGAAAACTCAATTTCAGTGATTACCAAAATGGATGCGAATCAGATCGAAAGTCAATTAAAAGAATTACCTACTGAGGATATTCAAGATGAGGGATTTGGTTTCAAAAAAATATTTTCTAAACTTACTGGTGGAAGGATTTAAAGTGAAGCAAACTAAAAAAATATGTATAAAAAATATTTTGTTTTTTTTATTTTTCCTTTCCCTTCATTCACCGGCAGAGTCCGCACCAGCTTCTCCGCCTGTTCAACCAACGGGGAATATACTTGGGCTTACAAGCCCTCTGGAAGTCTTATTATTTCTTACATTATTATCATTTCTACCAGCCATACTTGTAATGACGACCTGTTTTATTCGTATAGTTGTAGTTTTTTCATTTCTCAGACAAGCAATGGGAACGCCGCAAGTACCACCTAATACGATAGTAGTGGGATTAGCATTATTTATTACCATCTTTGTAATGTCACCGGTAATTGATCGTATTTACAATGAAGCCTATATACCTTATACAAAAAAGGAAATCAATGGTGAGACTGCAATACAAAGGGTTGGTGAACCACTAAAAGAATTCATGCTCAAACAGACTCGTGAAAAAGACCTTGCCCTTTTTCTAAAATTATCTAATTCTCCAAGACCTGAAAAGCCAATGGATTTATCTCTGAGGGTTGTAATACCAGCCTTTGCAATTGGAGAGTTAAAGAAAGCCTTTGAGATAAGCTTCCTCATATTTCTACCATTTCTTGTGCTTGACATGGTTGTAGCAAGTATCTTGCTTTCGATGGGTATGATGATGCTGCCACCTGTAATGGTATCAATGCCATTTAAACTTCTTTTATTTGTCCTTGTTGATGGGTGGGGCTTATTAATAGGTTCATTAGTAGGGAGTTTCAAATGACTGCTGAATTACTTGAACAACTATCGAGGCAGACCTTTGAGACAATTTTGCTTGTTGGCGGCCCTGTGCTCATAGTCAGCCTTGTTGTTGGTCTTACGATAAGTCTTTTTCAAGCAATTACTCAACTTCAAGAAATGACTATTGCTTTTATTCCAAAGATAATTGCCATTTTTGTAACTGTTTTTTTGGGTTTGCCTTGGATGATAAATGTGATGACAAAGTTTACAAAGGGAATAATAGAAAACATACCAACATACATAAGATAAAACATTATGGAATTGTACAATCTTATAAGGCTATATTCAGATAATTTTATCCCTGTTTTCATTAGGGTGAGCGTAATGTTGAGTTTTATTCCCTTTATAGGGGCAAAAATGACACCTGTAATTATGAGAATAGGTCTTGCCCTTTCTATCACTCTTTTAGTATTGCCTGTTATTGAGATTAAAAGTGAGAATCTTGTGAAGGCTATTTATGAAGGAATTTTTATGGGTATTGCTATGGGACTTTCAGCAAGGATAATAATCACTGCCATTGAAATCGCATCACAGTGGATTAATCTACAACTTGGACTTGGTATGGCTTCCGTATTTAATCCACTTGTAGGTGAGTCCTTAGGACCGATGACTTTTTTTTATACCCTTTTGGGTATGATGCTTTTCTTTTTGCTTGATATGCACCATCATTTTCTTGAAGGCATTATAAGGAGTTTTCAGGTTACTCAAGTGAGGTATGAAACCATTTTTCATGGTATTATTGAGCATAATAAGATTATGTTTCCCCTTGCCTTTAAGATTGCTGCACCCATATTGCTTGTTCAGATGATTATAAATATAGCAATGGGACTTATCTCAAAGGTTATGCCTCAGGCAAACATATTTTTTGTAGCTGTTCCACTTAATATCTTTTTAGGGTTATTATTTATCCTGATTACCATACCAATAATGTTTGCAGTTACTGCAAGATATTTTATCAACATCAAAGAGGCTTTACAGGTTATAACGAGGTAAAAAATGGCAGAAGAATACGAAGAGAAATCGGAACCAGCGTCGGGGCGAAAACTTGAAGAGGCATATCGTAAGGGTAATATCCCCAAAAGTAGGGATATTACATCTCTTATTCCCATATGGATACTGTTTTTACTGCTTGTTTATGGAGGGACACTCTTTGCTAGTATTAATTCATATGTAAAATATTCTTTTTCAAGGATATCAAACCCTCAACCAATTACAGAGTTATCATTGGTAGAGATAATTAGGGGGGACATAATTAATGTAGGCTTAATTATGACACCTTTTTTTATCACGATTTTTATAGTAATACTTGTTGTCAACTATTTACAAACAGGTTTTAAGGCAAGTTTTGGGGTATTGACTCCAAATTTCTCAAAATTAAACCCTCTTTCAGGGTTTAAAAGACTATTTAGTCTGAATGCATTTTTTGAGTCACTAAAGGGTATTTTAAAGATAACGATTTTTGCAATTATTCTTTATTTTTTCTTAAAGAATGATTTCGATTCATTTCCCCTTCTTGTTGATATGAATATATCACAGATTACTTATTTTGGGCTTGATAAGATAAAAAAACTTCTCTTGATTTCTGCCCTTGTTCTAACTGTCTTTGCCTTATTAGATTTTGCATATCAGAAGTGGCATTTTGCTAAAGAGATGAGGATGACAAAACACGAAGTTAAGGAAGAGATGAAACAAACAGAAGGAGACCCACATGTAAAGGCAAGGATAAAGAGTCTTCAGAGAGAAATGGCTCGCAAGAGGATGATGCAGGAGGTCCCAAAGGCAGATGTGGTCATAACAAACCCCACTCATATTGCTGTGGCACTGAAATATGATTCAAAGGATATGGAGGCACCTAAGGTAATAGCAAAGGGTGCTAACCTTGTGGCAGAGAGAATTAAAGAGATTGCAGGACTGCACAAAGTACCTATTTATGAAGATAAACCACTTGCGAGATCGTTATTTCAACTTGAAATTGGACATGAGATACCTGAAACATTATATAAGGCAGTTGCTGGAATACTTGCTAATATTTACAAACTAAAAAAGATGAAGAGACAGGCTAATGCTTGAGGCACTATTAAGACGAAGTGATGTACTGCTAGCAGTTGGTGTTGTTACAATACTTGTCTTTATGATTATCCCAATACCTGCTGTTGTCTTAGATTTAGCTTTATCATTTAGTATTACCATATCTGTCATAATACTATTGATTTCAGCTTACATTGATAAACCTTTGAAATTTTCATCATTTCCATCTGTATTGCTTGTTACTACACTTTTAAGGTTGTCTTTAAATATAGCATCTACTAGGTTGATTTTGTTGCGTGGTGATGAAGGACTTGACGCTGCAGGTAAGGTCATACAGTCTTTTGGAGAGTTTGTTGTGGGAGGTAACTATGTAGTTGGTTTTATAATATTTACAATTCTTGTAATAATCAATTTTGTAGTAATCACAAAGGGTTCAGGCAGGATTGCAGAGGTGGCTGCAAGATTTACACTTGATGCAATGCCGGGTAAGCAAATGAGTATTGATGCTGATCTGAACGCAGGTCTGATTGATGAAAAAGAAGCTCGCAGGAGAAGAGACGATATAAGTAGAGAGGCAGATTTTTATGGTGCAATGGATGGTGCAAGTAAGTTTGTTAGAGGCGACGCGGTTGCTGGAATAATAATAATGGCAATTAACCTTATTGGTGGTTTTCTTATAGGGGTATTACAAAAAGATATGCCTCTTGCAGAGGCTGCGGCTACTTACAGTATTCTAACAGTTGGTGATGGACTTGTTGCTCAGATACCAGCTCTTATCATTTCCACTGCCGCTGGTATAATTGTCAGCAGACACGCATCAGAAAGTGATCTGGGACTTGAGGTTTTTAAACAGCTATTTATTGACCCTAAAGTCCTTTACACTGCTGCAGGAATATTGGCTTTTTTTGGAATGATTCCAGGATTACCACACATTCCTTTCCTTATATTAGCTACTGCTACTGGTGCTGGGGCTTACTTTATAAGTAGTGTGCAAAAGAAAAAGGAGGAAGAAGAAAAGGCTATCAAAGAAGCACAACCAAAAGAACATGTTCAACCAGAAGTACTAGAATCGCTATTAACTATTGATCCTGTTTCCCTTGAGATTGGTTACGGACTTATATCAATAGTTGAGGAAGGTGGGGTCTTGTTATCAAGGATAAAGGCTATCAGAAAACAGATGGTTACAGACATGGGGTTTATAATTCCTCCTGTTCATATAAAAGATAACCTTTCTCTTAAGACAACAGGTTATTCAATACAGATTAAAGGAATTGAGGTAGCCTCTGGGGAGGTGATGCTCAATAAGTATCTTGCCATCTCACCAGGAGATGAATATGCAAAGAAGATTGAGGGGATACCCACTAAGGACCCAGCTTTTGGACTAAGTGCCTTTTGGATAGATGAAAAAGATATGGAAAGGGCACAACTTGAGGGTTTTACAGTAGTTGATGTTCCATCTGTTATAACTACTCATTTATCAGAGATAGTAAAATCCCATGCTCATGAATTACTTGGGAAACAAGATGTGCAGAAACTGCTTGACAATTTGTCAAAAACTCAACCAAAGGTTGTTGAAGATTTGATACCATCAGTTGTAAGTCTGACTATAGTCCATAAAATATTACAAAATTTACTAAAAGAAAGGATATCTATTAGAGACTTACAGACAATACTCGAGACAATTGCAGATTATGGTGCTATCACAAAAGACCCTGATGTATTGACTGAATATGTAAGGCAAGCCCTTGCAAGAACTATTACAAAACAGATTGTTTCACAGGATGGTTCAGTTGCAGTAATAATTGTTGATCCAAGATTAGAGAGAACTATTATGGATTCTATACAAAGCACAGCACAAGGCTCGTATTTAAGTCTTGATCCCATGATCACAGATCGTATTGCAGAAAATATCAAGAGAACAGCAGAGGAAGGACTTGTAAAAGGTTATCAACCTATAGTGTTGTGCTCACCAACGATCAGAAGATTTTTAAAGAGGATTTGTGATAGGGTTTCAAACAGTATAATGGTTATATCTCATGGAGAGATTGCCCAGAATACTAAGATTTATTCTATAGGAACTATTGCTATATGATCTTTCAGAAAGTTTATAAATTGAGATTGATATAGATTTGTCATGGAGGGTTTATGGATGGAATGAAAATTAAAAAATTCTATGGTCAAAACTTCAAAGAGGCTTTGGAGGCAGTTAAAAAAGAGTTTGGTCCAGATGCAATCATTATCAACCAGAAGGAAATTAAATCAAGCTTATTTGGAATAACAAACAAAAAGAGTCCTACTATAGAACTAACCGCGGCAATAGATCAAGGACAGGCATCTGCTTCGGTAGATATAAAAAGCACTAATTCTTTAAATGAGGAGATTATAAAAGAGTTGAAAGGGTTAAAGGAGGAGATCGGCTTCTTAAAAGAGACCTTAAGACCTGTAGTGCCATCACTAAAGATTACAAAGGATAAGAAAGGGCTTTTTAACCTATTACTCAGACAAGGAGTTGATACACAATTAGCTCTTGTATTGGTCGAAAGGTGTCAAGATACTATAGATAGTCTAAAAAATGTTATTATTCAAGATGTAAAGATACAGGGATTATCACCTGTTGAAGAAAAAGGAATGATATTTATTGGTCCTCCTGGTGTTGGAAAGACAACAACACTTTCTAAAATTGCTTATATGATACAGTCAAAGAAGAAACCTGTTAGTCTTATTACTTTAGATGACAGTAGGATTAGCACTATTGCTCATTTTAAGGAGATGGGGAAGATGCTTCATTGCCCTATAAGAAGTGTGAAGAAGATTAATGAATTACCAAGGATTGTTTACAAGGAGATTGGTAAGATGTCTGTTCTTATTGACACACCTGGTTATGATTACAAGGCAATACTTGAAGGTATAAATGACATATTCCCATCAGGCTTCCCTTTGAAGAAGTGTTTTGTAGTTGATACATCAATGAATGAGCAATCTGCAATTAAGTTTTGGCAAGATTGCTTTGTTTATGGCATAGATTCAATAGGATTTACCAAGCTTGACCTGGCTATGAGCTTTGGCAATCTTTATAACCTTTCTCTTTTAACAGGAAGACCTTTATCATTTATGACTACAGGTCCTGATATACCTCATGATATTAGAATACCCTCTAAAGATTTTTTTGCCAATTTGGTCATAGGAGGAGTCTAATGTCAAAAGAAAAACCAAAGGTCATTGCGGTTTCAAGTGGTAAAGGTGGTGTTGGAAAGACAAACTTTGTAGTTAACATGGCAACCTATCTAAGAAGTTTAAACAAAAAAGTAATGATTATTGACGCTGACTTGGGGCTTGCTAATATTGATGTGCTTTTTGGAATAGCACCAAAATTTAATCTTAAGCATGTTTTGCTTGGTCAAAAGAAAATACAGGATATAATTATTACTGGACCAAATGATATTTTGATTTTACCTGCAAGTTCTGGTGTCAGGGAGTTGACCAATTTAAATAAATTTCAAAAGATACAATTACTCACAGAAATTGATTCTCTTGATTTGTCCATAGAAGTTATTCTCATTGATACAGGGGCAGGTATATCAGATAATGTTCTGTTTTTTTGTGGTTCTGCCCAAGAGACTATTATAATTGTTACATCAGAGCCAACCTCACTTGCTGATGCCTATGCACTGGTGAAAATATTAGCACGAGATTTTGGAAAGGATAAGTTTAGGGTACTTGTAAATATGGCTCGTTCTGAGAAAGAAGCTTTTAGCACATATAGAAAATTAGCCATTGTTGCTGACAAGTTTTTGAACATTTCAATAGATTATCTTGGTTTTTTACCTAATGAACAACATGTAAAAGATGCTATAATTGCACAAAAGAGTTTTATCTCTTTGTATCCTAACAGCCCTTTTTCAAAGAGATTAGCATTGCTTGGAGATAAAATAGTCAATATGCCCGAGGATAAATCAGCAGGCGGTGTTCAGTTTTTTTTAAAAAAAGCATTAAGGGTGAATTGAAAAATACTATGTCAAATAATAAAGAAATGGACAGAGAGCAGATAGTTCAGCAATTTCTACCAAGAATTAAATATTATGCAAATAAATATAGTTTCGGTCTTCCACCAGAACTTTCAACTGAAGACCTAATTTCAGCTGGTATTGTTGGACTCCTTGAGGCAGTAGAAAGATTTGATTCAACTAAAAATACAAGTATCAGCACCTTTGCAGATTTTCGCATTAGAGGTGCAATGATAGACGAGATAAGGTCTATGCAGTGGGCGTCTAAAGACGCAAGAAAAAGACTTGAAGATGTAAGAAACACTTATAGTGCTATCGAAAAAGAGAATAAACGTCCTGCCACAGATGAAGAAGTGGCTAAAAAGCTAAATATGAGTTATGAAGATTTATACAAGACCCTTTCCGTTGCAAATAAGATGAATCTATTGAGTCTTGATGATTTTGGTATTGATTCGAATGGTAATAAGTTTGATATACTGGAGATGATACCAGATAAACAGGCAGTTGACATTATTGAGCAGTTAAATCTCAAGGAGATCAAGCAAGCACTTGGTAGATTTATTGACGAGTTGCCCGAGACAGAGAGAATGATTATTTCTTTATACTATTACGATGAATTGACATTAAAAGAAATTGGCAAGGTCTTGAAGTTAAGTGAATCAAGGATATGTCAACTTCATGGAAAATCTATCTTAATATTGAAAAATAAATTAGAGGATTTTTTAAATAAATGATTGCAAGGTCCTACATACCCTTTTTATAATGATCAAAATACATTAGTTAGTAGATCCTCTTTACATAGTCATTGACTCATTCCAACAATCAATCCTGTTTCTTCCATTTTTTTTGGCATGATAAAGGGCTAAATCAGCCTTCTTTATAAGACTTAGATAACTTTCATCTTTAAAAGGTATCTCTGAGGCGACCCCTATACTTATAGTAAGGAAGTCTAATATCTTTGAGCCTTCATGTTTGATATTAAGGGCAATGACATTTTCGTGTATAAGAGTGGCAATCAAAAGTGCGCCTTTAATATCAGTTCCAGGCAATATTACCGCAAACTCCTCGCCTCCATACCTTGCACAAATATCACCTCTTCTCTTTAATGTCTTTTGTATCTCTTGAGCAATCTTTTTGAGACACTCATCTCCTTCAAGATGACCATAAAAATCGTTATATGCCTTAAAAAAATCAATATCTATCATTAGTAGAGATATAGAGGAGGCATTTCTCAAAGCCCTTCTCCATTCATTTGAAAGAAAATGGTCAAAATATCTCCTGTTGGCAATTCCTGTAAGACCATCCTGTGATGATATGAGTTGAAGCATATTATTGGTATGCTCTAACTGACGAACTAAATCATTTAGATTCCTCTCAAGAGCCTTCCTACGCTTAATTTCATATTTTAAAGAAAGAACAGACCTAATCCTTATCATTATCTCAGCCTCATTGTTTAGGTTGCTAATACATTCAGTAATATAACTATCAAAGGCCTTTTGAATATTTAAACTATTATTTGAACAGGTGATTGCAATTATTGGTATATCATTAAATTCTTGTCTTTCTTTGAATTCAACACATTGCTGAAATATTTCATCCGATGACAAATTAATTAGTAATAGATTTATGTTAGATATGCTTGATAAATCATTCAATTTTTCTAGTTTATGCAAAGCCTCATTAACAGAGAAGGCGGATATCAGATCGTGATATCCCCCCTTTTTAAGTATATTCTCAAGTCTTTCAATCCCTTCTTGGTTATTATCAACAATGAGGATGCTCATTTTTTTACTGCTATTTCTTTGTCTCTTGCTTTTTATCCTGCATGTTTGAACCTTGTTGTTCAGGTGATTGGAAAAGAGCAACTTTTTTTAGAGCATCTTTATTAAGTTCTATTTTGTATTTCTTTTTTGTATCTTCAAGAATCTTCTCAAAGGCAGTCCTTTGTTTCTCCGAGAACACTTTTTGAACTAAAAAATGTTTAACCTTGTCAAAATCCTGCACTGTTCCCTTTGCATCAGTAACCTTTATAAAATGGATGCCATCTTTAAGTGGGATTGGATGACTAACCTCATCTTTTTTCAGCCTAAAGGCAATATTATCAAGTTCTTTGTTTAGTTCTCCTTTTTTAAAGTAACCGAGGTCTCCACCTGACTTTGCAGAATTCTTGTCTAAAGATAGTTCCTTCGCGACTTTTGCAAAGTCTTCACCCTTTTGTAATCTTTCGAAGACCTCTTTTGCCTTCTCTTGATCTTTTACAACTATCTGGCTCAATCTTATCTGATTGTTCACCATAAATTCGCCTTTATGTTTTTCATAGTACTCCTTTAGTTCTTGATCAGTAGGTTGAGTTATCTTCTTCATCTCTTCTTCAAGGAGTTGATTTATTAAAGTAATTTTCTTAAACTCCTCAAGCTTTTTCTGAAAATCCTCTTTTTTATCATAACCTCTTTTAGTGGCTTCAATATAGAGGACTTCTTTTTTTACTAATTCATCAGCAAACTTTTCTGCTCCATCTGGACCTGCAAAGAAAGACCTTGCCATATCTGGTAGTGCCTCAAATTCCTTTTTTAGATCCTTTTCAGATATCCTTTGATTGTCAATTTTGATAACATAATCTCCACCACTCATATCTGCCTTTTTGCATCCAAAGGTAAGAAGCAAAAATAGACACAGCATAATACAAAATACTCTCATTTTGAAATCTCCTTTTTTTTTAAAATTTGAGGTAATGATATTATCAGAATGATAACACTACAATCAAATGTTATGAACTTAAAGCGGCTTTCAGTTAAAATACCCAGATGTCTATTAAAGAACTTCTCATTGAAGGTGCAAAACAGAATAACCTAAAAAATCTTACTCTGCGTCTTCCACACAATAAGATGATAGCAATAACAGGACTATCAGGTTCTGGCAAATCATCTCTTGCCTTTGACACTATTTTTGCAGAAGGACAGTGGAGGTTTATTGAATCTCTATCCACATATGCAAGGATTTTTATTGAGAAGATTAATAGACCTGATGTTGATAAGATGCTCAATATCAGACCAGCTATTGCACTTGAACAGCACAACCCAATAAAGACCTCTCGATCAACAGTAGGCACCCTTACAGAAATCTATGATCTTTTGAGGATAATATATGCAAAGGTCTCAAGACCCTATTGCCCACAATGTGGTAGGGAATTAAAGAAATGGCACATTCAATCTATTGCAGAAATACTACTTAAAGATTATCAAGATGGGAGGGCTATAATCCTTGCAAAGACAAGACATCATGTTAAAGAACTGATTAGAGCAGGCTATGAGCGGCTCTGGGATAACAATCAGATTATAGATATTGGAGACTATAAAGGAGATTTGGAGACATATAAATTTATTGTAGTAGATAGACTTGTTATTAGAGAAGATGAGAGGCTTTATGACTCCATTCGCACTGCATGGAAAGAAGGTGGGGAGGAAATCGCAATAGTCTTATTCCCTAAGGAAGAGGACCTAAATAAAGATAAGACGGAGTTGATCTTTTCCTCTCAACTTAAGTGTGATTACTGTAATATAACTGCTCAAGAGTCTTCACCTTCAATGTTTTCTTTCAGTCATCCTGCCTTTGCCTGTCCGCGGTGTAAGGGTTTTGGTAATATTTTAAGATACGATGAGAGAAATATTATCCCTGATACAACTTTATCACTAAAAAATGGGGCAATTGCTTTTTTACAGAGAGAGAGTCTGTCGGATTGGAAAGAACAATTTATAAATGGCGTTGTGAAAAGTGGTATTGATATTAATAAACCTTATCAATCTCTCAGAGATGATGAAAAGGAACTACTCTTTACTGGTAATAGCCTATTTATAGGCTTAAATGACCTATTTTCAGAATTAGAGACACAGAGATATAAGGTGCATATAAGGGCTTTACTTAGTCGCTATAGGGTTGCCATTATTTGTCCAGATTGTAATGGAAAGAGGCTTATTAAAGATTCTTTGATATATAAGATAAATAACCTTGACATTTCTGAACTCTCAAAAAAAACTATAAATTTACTCATTGATTTTTTTGAGAGACTTGATATTACAGAAATGCAAAGAAATGTTATCAAAGAACCTCTCAGGCAGTTAATGATGAAACTTAATTTTCTTAATAGGGTAGGTCTTGGTTATTTAACTCTTGATAGACAGTCAAAGACACTCTCTGGTGGTGAATACCAGAGGCTTAACCTATCAAACCAACTTGCAAGTCAGTTGACAGGGACACTTTATGTGCTTGATGAACCAACGATAGGACTTCACCCAAGTGATACAGACAGAATAATTGGCATTATGAGAGAACTTGTTAACCTTGGTAATACTGTAATCGTTGTTGAACATGACAAAGATATAATTAAACAGAGTGATTTTGTAGTAGAGATGGGTCCTGGTGGAGGGGCAAAGGGTGGAGAGGTTGTTTTTTCAGGTTATTATAGGGACTTTGAAGATTCAGATGTCTTGACTGCAAAGGCTTTAAGAAAAGAACGATTACCTAATTATGAGATATCAGTAACCAGATTAAATCGTAGAAACATTGAAAGATTTTTGTTATTGAAAGGTGCAAAAGGCAATAACCTTAAAAACATAAATATAACTATCCCCTTAGAATCTCTCACTGTAGTTACTGGTGTTTCTGGTTCAGGCAAGAGTAGTCTTATAGTTGAAACACTTTATCCTGCCATGGCAAATTACTTTAAAATAGGTAATTTAATAAGTCTTCCCTTTGAGTCTATTAAGGGATTAAATCTTATAAGGGGTGTAAAATTAATTGACCAGTCACCCATTGGAAAGACACCAAGATCAAATCCAGCAACATATCTTAAGGTTTTTGATTGGATTAGAAAGATTTTTGCTCAGCAACCAGAGTCAAGAGCTTATGGATATTCTCAAAGTTTTTTTTCATTTAATATAAAAGGGGGTAGGTGTGAATTATGTAAGGGTGAGGGTTTTCAAAAGATTGATATGTATTTTTTTGAAGATCTTTATGTTAAATGTGAGGCTTGTCAAGGCAGTCGTTACAGCAAAGAAGCCTTAAGGGTTTTTTATAATGGTAAAAATATATCAGATGTCCTTAATATGACTATTTCTGATGCAAAAGATTTTTTTAAAGAACATATTGAGGTCTATAACAAACTAAATCTACTTGAACAGATAGGGTTAGGTTATTTGAGATTGGGGCAACCAGCCAACACCCTTTCAGGAGGAGAGGCACAGAGGCTCAAGATTTGTTCAGAACTAATTGGTATGAGCAGCTTTTCTTTGAGAAATCAAAAGGGCATGTTTTATATACTTGATGAACCTACAGTCGGTCTTCATTACTATGATGTGATGATGTTTATGAATATTATATTTATGCTTCTTAGGGCAAGGAATACGGTATTGATAATAGAGCACAATCTTGATGTGATAAGTTTAGCTGACCATGTGATTGACCTAGGGCCAGAAGGTGGAGAAAGGGGAGGCAATATTGTCTTTGAAGGAACTCCCTTTGAAATTTTAAATTGTCAAGCATCAATAACAGGACAATATTTGAAGAAATTTTTAAATGGAAATAATAACAACACATATAAACGCTGATTTTGATGCCTTTGCATCAGTTATGTCAGCCCAGAAACTCTATCCAGATGCATATATAGTCTTTTCAGGTTCACTGGAGAAGAAGGTCAGAAATTTTGTAGAGTTGTTTCATCCCTTTGAATTTAAGAAATTAAAGGATGTTGATTTATCAAAAGTGACAAGGCTTATTATTGTTGACACTAAAAGCAAGGCAAGAATAGGTCCTTTTGCAGAAATACTAAACAATAAGAAACTCAAGATTCATATTTACGACCATCACCCTCTTTCTGAAGACGATATAAAAGGAGAGGTTGAAATAATTGTCAATGTAGGCGCTGTATCAACCATATTTACAGAGATTATAGAGAAAAAGAAGATAACTTTAAATCCTATGGAGGCAACTATATTATGTATTGGCATTTATGAGGAAACTGGATCAATGCTTTATTCATCAACTACACCAAGAGATCTCATGGCTGTTGCATATTTATTAAAAAGGGGTGCAAATCTCAATATAGTAAGTAGTTTTCTTAAGTCACCTATATCTCTTGAAGACCTTGAATTATTAAATAAACTCATATCCAATACCAGTGAAATATTGATACATGATATAAAGATAATAATTTGTAAGGCTGCTACTGAAGGCTATGGGGATATGGCACATCTTGCTCATCGGATAATGGATATGGAAGATGCTGAGGCAGTTTTTTTGGTGATTTCTATGAGTGATAAAACATTGATTATTGGAAGGAGCAAGTCTCTTTCTATTGATACTTCGTCTATACTAAAAAACTTTGGAGGAGGCGGACATCCATTTGCTGCATCTGCTACGGTTCACAACGGACCCCTTGAGATTATTGAAGAAGAACTAAAAAGATTAATCAATCAAAAGATAAAGCCACTCCGAACGGCAGAAGATGTTATGACTACCCATATCATCTCTGTTGACCACAAAAGCACAATCAAAGAGGCAGAAGTCATAATGACGAAGTATGGTGTCAATGTTTTACCAGTTGTTGATAATGGAAGATATCTTGGTATAGTCTCTCGCGAGATAGTTGAGAAGGCAATCTTTCACGGATTTAGAACAAGTCCTTGTTATGACTTTACCTCAACAGATGTCATTACTGCCAATCCAAAAACAAATATTAGTGAGATTGAATCTACTATGATTGAAATGAATCAGAGATTTATCCCTGTTCTTGAGGGTGATAGCATAGTAGGTGCCATTACAAGGACTGATATATTAAGGGCTATGTATGAAGATATTCTAAAAAAGAATCGCCTCACCTTTGGTTCTATACAAGTCAGAACTGGTTTCTCAAAACATATAAATAAACTTCTTAAAGACAAATTCCCTAAAGAAATTTATGAAATGTTAGTTCAGGCAGGTGAGTTAGCTGACAAACTGGGGATGGTTGCTTATCTTGTAGGCGGTTCTGTAAGGGACTTACTCCGTGGAGAGGAAAATCTTGATATAGATATTGTTATTGAAGGTGACGGAGTAGCTTTTGCAATGGAATTTGCCAAATTGATTGATGCAAGGGTTTCTGTATATGAAAGATTTGGAACCGCAAGACTCTTACCCCTTGATAATCAATCTAAAACATGGCTTAGCAGGACAGACCTAAAGATAGATATAGCTACTGCAAGGACTGAATACTATGAGACGCCTGCGTCTCTTCCAAAGGTAGAGACTTCATCAATAAAAAAGGATCTTTACAGAAGAGACTTTACGATTAACACTCTTGCTGTAAAGCTAAATAAGAAGGATTTCGGTTTGTTAATTGATTTTTTTGGTGGACAAAGAGATTTAAAGGATAAAGTAATAAGAATATTACACAACCTAAGTTTTGTAGAAGATCCGACAAGGGCATTTAGAGCTGTAAGATTTTGTGAGAGATTTGGGTACAAGATAAATCGTCATACAGAAAATCTCATAAAGGCTGCTTTGAGAATGAATATTTTTGATAAGCTTTCAGGAACAACAATTTATGATGAATTAATTATGACCTTCAAAGAAACCAACCCAATTAATTCTCTACAAATGATGAATAATTATGGCTTACTAAGGGTTATTGAGAAGTCAATTGTATTTACTAAGGATTTAGAGCGTCTCCTTGTATCTGTTTATGACACAATTGTTTGGTTCAATCTCTTGTTTTTAAAAGAAGAATGTAGGAGCCATATTCTTTATATTATGTGTTTGTTATATAATCTTTCAGAACAGTCAAGAAATGAAGCACTTAAGAGGCTCTCAGTTCCAAAAAATCTTTCTGATACCATTGGTTCAATCTTTATATCTGTCCATAATATACTCTCTCAATTAAAAGCCGATGACCCTTTCTCAATTTACTTATTGCTTAAGGATCAACTCATTGAGTCAGTCCTTTTTGCAATGGCTGTTACTAAAAATGAATATCGTAAAAAGGCAATATCTAATTTTCTGCTCAATACAAGAAATATCAAACCAATTTTAAAAGGAGATGACCTCAAGATAATGGGACTTAAACCTGGTGCGGTATATAAAGAGATATTTAACAAGATAATTGAAAAAAGGATTAAAGGTGAGATTAATTCGAAAGAAGATGAG
>DUZI01000004.1 GCA_013349595.1 Nitrospirota bacterium | reverse complement strand
TGTGATTTCATTCCCATATCGTTTAGATACTTTAATATTACTAAAGCCTCCTGTTCTCTATCAGATATGATGAGGGTGTTAAAGGGTAGAATCTTACAAAACAGTTCATCCTCTGACCTGTTTTTTGGGATTAAAAAGGGGATGGTGAATTTAAAAGAAGAGCCTTTTTTAAATTGGCTTTCAATCTTAATATCACCACCCATCAATTCAATGAGTTTTTTTGATATGTAAAGGCCAAGCCCTGTGCCTGCATGTTGACGAGAAGAAGAGCTATCTGCCTGAACAAAGGGTTGAAAGATTCGTGATAACGTTTTTTCATCCATACCAATACCAGTATCGGTTATCTCAAAACGGAGCGTGACTATACCAAGTGCTTTATTAAAGTTGTCTTCTTCATCTTCAACATTAACTTCTATCAAAACATAGCCTTCATCTGTGAATTTGATTGCATTGTTAATCAAATTAAGCAAAATCTGCTTTGTCCTATTTTGAGGACCTTCTAACTTTGAAGGAATATTTTTGTCTATATAAACAGCAAGTTGAAGCCCTTTCTCATAAGCCTTTGCACTAAATACATCAACAGCATTCTCTATAAGTTCCCTTGTTTCAAACAAGTCATGGTCTATGGTTAATTTGCCTGCCTCAATCTTTGAGAAATCAAGTATATCGTTTATGATTCCAAGCAGTGTATTTGATGAGTCTTTTAATGTTTTCAGCAGATTAGATTGCTCATTATTTAATCCACTGTAAGCCAGCAGATCAATAATCCCAATTATGCCATTAAGGGGAGTCCTTATCTCGTGGCTCATGTTTGCAACAAATTCTGATTTTAATCGAGAAGCCTCAATTGCCTTCTCCCTTGTAATAATCAATTCTCGTTCTAATCGATTTCTTTCAGTAATATCTCTTACTGTCAATACAGCAATAGGTCTATTTTCAAAGATAGTTGAACTCATAGAAATTTCTACGGGAAATTCGGTGCTATTTTGTCTTTGGTTTTTTGTCCTAAAGGAAATAACCTTTTCAGGTTCGTTCAGCAGGGTTTTAATATTTTCTGAAAAAATCTGATTATCGGCATCAAGGCAAATTATTTTTATGTCTCTATTTACTAATTCATCTTTACTGTATCCATAGACTAAACAAGCCCTTTGGTTTACATCAATAACCTTCATACTGTAAGGATTTATCAGAAAGATACTTTCACCTGCCTTGTCAAGGGCATTTCTAAAGAGCCTAACATCTTCAAGGGCTTTCTTTTGTAAACTAATATCCTCAATGATATTAAGGGCATATATCGAAGGTTCATCACCAAATTCAATAAGTGAAATATTAAGCTTGACCCAAATAATCTCACCATCTTTTCTGATATATCTTTTTTCAAAATATGCATAATCATATTCACCATTAAGAAGCCCTTTGATGTACTTTTCTGATATGTATGTATCATCAGGGTGGGTCACATCAAACACTGTGAGGTTTAAAAGTTCATCTCTTGTATATTGAAGCATGCTACAAAGACTATTATTTACCTTGATAAATTTAAAGTTATTAATATTAACCATTGATTTTCCAAGGGGACTTTCATCAAAAATCCTTTGATAGAGCACTTCTTGACTTGATATGATTGTTTCCATCCTTTTGATGTTAGTAATATCAAGCATTATCCCTATAATCCCTGCTTTGTTTCCATACGCGTCGAAATAAACTGATTTATTAAAAAATACATCGTGCAGACTCCCATCGGAATAGACAATCTTTGATTCATAAGTTTGAGTGCCACCTTTTTCTAATAACTCCAAATCTGCCTTGTTATAAATATCTGCATATTTTTTTGGAGTAATTTCATAGACTGTCTTGCCAATAATATCTTCACTTTTTGACCCTATGAATTTTTCAAACTCTTTGTTACATCCTCTAAATCTAAAACTTGAATCCTTATAGAATATAGGGCTCGGTATGGTGTTTATTAATGTTTGAAAGAAATTAAGCTGTTGCCTTAATTCTGTCTCTGCCTTTTTTTGCCATGATATGTCAGTAATTGATAAAACAATACCTTTCAGTGGTAATTGTTTATCAAGTGCAGTTGCCTCTATATGAACATCAACAGTTGAACCGCTTGCATTAATCAAAAGGGTATCAAATTTAATAAGTTCTTCCTCCATTAATTTTGAGGGGAAGAAGTGTTTAATGTCTTTATAACCTTCTGACACTTTAAAAAAGGAGTTAATATCAATAGTGTTTAGATCTACATTATTTTTGATTCCAAAGAGGCTGAGGGCATAATCATTACACCATTTAATATTATCTCTTTCTAACAAGAGCAGACCGACAGGTGTCGCATATATTATCTTTCTGATTAGTTCGTCTTTTTCAGATAAAACTTGCTCGTGTAGTTTGCAAAGTGCCTTATATTCTGTAATTAATTTTAATAAAGTTTTTTTAAACCAATTTATGGTATAAAAAAAACTCACAATAAAACATGCAGTAAGGGAAAAAATGATTAAAACCGTTGCTACTTCTATATAATTGACAAGTTCATGTTTTAATAGGTGAATTATAAGAAATGATAGCAGTGCAATTTGCAAAAAAACTGCTGGTATGGCGAAAAAAAGGGAAAAAATCTTTATTTTCTTTCTAAATTGATCTTTTTCAATGTTCATAAAAAAAATAACTATAAAAAACTTCTTTAATCCTCAAAGGTGACTCTTAAGACTTCCTCTATAGTCGTTAGTCCCTGTTCAATCTTATTTATTCCTGTTTGTCTTAATGTCGACATCCCCGATTTTATAGCTAATTTTTTTATCTCTGCGGCAGAGGCACCTTGTAATATAAGCTCTTTTATCTCATCATTAACGGTCATTATCTCATGAATTGCAAGCCTTCCTTTATAGCCTGTATTATTACATTCAGGGCATCCCTTACCAATATAGCACTTAATCGTCCTTGCCCTCTCAGGGGAACAGCCTAATTTAATCAATACATTCTCAGAAACATTATCTTCAGTTTTACAAGTAGGACAAATTCTCCGAGCCAATCTCTGGGCAAGTATGAGTATTACAGAGGTTGATATTAAGACAGGCTCAATACCCATGTTTATTAATCTTGTTACTGTGCTTGGGGCATCATTTGTATGGAGTGTGCTTAAAACCAAATGGCCTGTTAATGCAGCCTTTATAGCAATCTCTGCAGTCTCAAAGTCTCTTATCTCTCCAACAAGTATTATATCAGGGTCTTGTCTCAAAAAAGATCTGAGGACTGCTGCAAAATTGAGTCCAATGTCTTCTTTCATCTGAACTTGATTAATCCCGAAAAAGTTGTACTCTACAGGGTCTTCAGCAGTCATTATATTTACACCTGGTTTGTTCAAATGGGATAAGGCAGAGTAGAGAGTTGTAGTCTTTCCACTCCCTGTTGGACCTGTAACGAGTATCATACCATAAGGTTTTTCAATAGCTTCAAGAAAATCGAGTAATTGCTTTTCATCAAAACCTAATTTCCCCATCTCAAGCTGGAGGTTAGATTTATCAAGCAACCTCATAACTATCTTTTCTCCAAATATAGTTGGTAAAGTTGAGACTCGAAAGTCTATTTCCCTATCATTACCAATCTTAAGTTTAATCCTACCGTCTTGTGGCAGTCTCCTTTCAGATATATCAAGGTGAGACATAATCTTTATCCTTGATGTCATAGCATTTTTCATCTTTACAGGAAGTTTAAGAACTGGCTGTAAAACTCCATCAATCCTATATCTGACCCTAATCATCTCTTCTGAAGGTTCAATATGTATATCACTTGCCCTTGACCTCAAGGCATTAAGAAGAATTCCATTTACAAGCTTGACAATAGGGGCATCAACCTGTTCAACAGGTGCCTCATCTTTTTCTTCAACAACAGTCATCTCTTCCATTGCACTACCGATGACCTTTGAGAGGTCTTCAACCTCTGCATCATCTTTTGGTTTTATCCCCTGCTTTGCTTTTTGATCTGTGCCTAATTTAATGGCATCTTTTTGTGGATAGTATTTTTCAATGGCTGATAAAATGGACGACTCTGATGCTACATAGACAGAAACCTTCATACTTGTAATGAACTTTATATCATCTATTGCAAGGGTGTTTGATGGGTCTGAAACAGCTATTTTAAGAGCACCGCCTTCTTTGGATATAGGTATTAATTGGTATCTCTTTGCAGTCTCATAGGGGATTAGTTTTAAAAGGGTTGTATCAATTCTCTGCTCAGATAAATTTATTGCAGGAACGCTATATTGTCTGCTTAAAAATGTTATAAGACTTTCTTCACTGATATGACCCAATTTGACCATAACAGAGCCAAGTCTCTTGCCTTCGAGCCTTTGTGTTTTGATTGCCTCGTTAAGTTGTTCCTCATTAACAAGGTTTGCTTTTAAAAGTAGTTGTCCTAATAGTGGTGTTCCTATAGACATAGAATAAAATAACCGAATTGTAATAATATGTCAATTTTTACTATTGACAGTAGTTATTAACTAGTTGTTTAATTACAACTATCAAAAAACTAATAATCCTTTGAAAGATGTCAAAAAAATATAATGAATAAGACCAAAATCAAAAAAGAGAATAAGCCTGTATATACTATTGGAATTGTTTCTGAAATGATTGGTGTGACAGAACAAACTATAAGGCTTTATGAGAAAAAAGGACTAATTAAACCTGCAAGACGCAATAAGCATAGGTATTTTTCAGACAACGATGTAGCATGGTTAATGTGTATAAGAGATGCAATCCACAAGGACAAGATTAGCATTGAAGGGCTCATAAAACTCCTACATTATGCACCTTGCTGGGAAATTCGAGAATGTCCTGATATGATCAAAAGAAAATGTTGTGCCTTTTATCAACAAAATATACCCTGTTGGGAGGCAAAGAATAAACAATGCACTTTGGCATTGAAAGAGGGTTGTGAAAATTGTTCAATTTACAAGATTGCTATGGTCAAGAAGGCAAAAGGAATTAATACAATTAAGGAGGAGAATGACTATGTCAAAAGAAATCAAACAGACTTCTCTAAAAGAAGACAGGCGACTACGAATGGTTGATAGGACAATGAGGATTTATGGTAATGAACCTCATGCACTTATTGAGACTTTACATGCAGTTCAGGAGTCTTATGGATTTATTGACACAGACTTAATGCAGTATGTGGCAGAGAAACTTGGTGTGCCGTTAAGTAAAGTATATGGCGTTGCAACCTTTTATCACTTTTTCACACTCAAACCACAAGGAGAACATACATGTGTTGTCTGCACGGGGACAGCATGTTACATAAGTGGTGCTAAGGCAATTATGGATGATTTTGCTAAAAAATATGACCTATTACCAGGTGAGACTACAAAAGATAACAAGTTGTCGCTACTGACTGCCCGTTGCCTTGGTGCGTGTGGACTTGCCCCTGCAATAGTTTTTGATGGTGTAGTAGCAGGAAAGCAGACTCCAGAGACTGTAAGTAATACCATAGAAAGGTGGTTTAAAAATGAACTTTGAGGAACTCCATGAAATCGCAAAGATTGAAAATGAAAAAAGGGCACAATTTGAGTATTCAATAAATGTCTGTGTTGCTGCAGGCTGTATGTCTTGTGGTAGTCTTGAATTGCTAACCTCCTTTAAAAAGGAGATAGAGAGAAGGGGGATTGAAAATTGGTGTAAAGCTAAAGGAGTTGGCTGTCTTGGATTATGCAGTGCAGGTCCTTTAGTTTCTGTTCAAAGATACGACCAAAAATCTGAAGTCATCTATAAGTCTGTCACACTTGATAATGTCCATGAAATAGTAGATGCCTTAACTGGCGAGCCTGTGGGCAGACTTGCCTGTTCTAAAGAAATGTCTTTCTTTAAGAATCAACAAAAGATAGTCCTTGAAAACTTTGGCAATATAGACCCAGAAAAGATTGAAGAGTATATTGCGGTAGGTGGATATGAACCACTCTACACAGTCTTAAGAGAGATGTCTCCTGCTAATGTAATAGAACAAATTGTAAAAAGTGGTTTAAGAGGAAGAGGAGGAGGGGGTTATCCAACAGGTCTAAAGTGGACTACTGTAATGAAGGCATCAGGAAATCAAAAATATATAATTTGCAATGCCGATGAAGGTGACCCTGGTGCATTTATGGATAGGAGTGTCCTTGAGAGTGATCCTCATAGGGTACTTGAAGGTATGGCAATTGCTGGTTATGCAGTTGGGGCTGACAAGGGGTTTATTTATGTAAGGGCTGAATACCCTCTTGCTATTAGAAGGCTTAAAAAGGCTATCACACAAGCTGAGCAGCTTGGTGTGCTTGGTAGAGGCATATTTAACACACCCTTTAACTTTGATATAAAGTTAAGACTTGGTGCAGGTGCTTTTGTATGTGGAGAAGAGACTGCTTTGATTTCATCTATTGAAGGGAGTAGAGGAAATCCTCGTCCAAGACCACCGTATCCTGCTGAATATGGATTGTGGGGTAGTCCAACATTAATTAATAATGTTGAAACCTTTGCAAATATACCCGCTATTATAAGGAATGGAAGTGCTTGGTTTGCAAGCATTGGGACTGAGAAGAGTAAAGGGACAAAGGTCTTTGCCCTTGCAGGAAGGATTAATAATACTGGACTTATAGAAGTGCCAATGGGAACTACTCTAAGGGAGATTGTATTTAATATTGGTGGTGGTATCCCAGAGGGCAGCAAATTTAAGGCAGTTCAGACTGGTGGACCATCAGGTGGATGTATTACATCAGATTATCTTGATACCCCTGCAGATTATGAGTCTCTGACGAAACTTGGTTCTATAATGGGATCTGGAGGTATGATAGTTATGGATGACACATCTTGTATGGTGGATGTTGCAAAATTCTTTGTTGAATTTTGTATGACTGAATCTTGCGGCAAGTGTGTCCCCTGTAGAGATGGTTCAGCCCAGATGTATCATCTTCTAAGTAAGATTACAAGCGGTGAAGGAAATATAAATGATATTCATATGCTTGAAAAGCTTAGTGATCTAATCAACAACACAAGCCTTTGTGGACTTGGTATGACAATGCCTAACCCAGTAGTAAGTACTATGCACTTTTTTAAAGACGAATATCTTGCCCATGTTCATGACAAGATATGTCCTGCAGGTGTTTGTAATATGAAGAGAGGAGGGCGCAAATGAAGAAAGTATCACAGATACAGACACTGATTATTGATGGCAAAGAGGTTGGAGGCAAGAGTGATGAGTCTATTCTGCAGGTAGCAAAAGAAAATGACATTTTTATCCCCACTCTTTGTTATCTTGAAGGTCTTAGTGACTATGGTGGATGTAGGATGTGCATAGTTGAGGTCAAAGGTATGCCAAGACTTGTCCCTGCTTGCACAACACTAATTCGTGAAGGCATGGAAGTAACCACAAATTCTGAAAAGATACATAATTACCGTTTAAGTATCCTTGCCCTTTTATTTACAGAAAGAAATCATATTTGCTCAGCTTGTGTTTCAAATGGTCATTGTGAACTACAAACCCTTGCCCTCAAATTGGGGTTGACGCATGTTGAATTTCCATACATTTTTCCTAAAATGCCTGTTGATGCAACTCATGATAGATTTATTGCAGATCATAATAGATGTGTCCTTTGCGGAAGATGTGTGAGAGCCTGTCATGAGGTTGAAGGTGCACACACAAAAGATATAATGGGTAGAGGAATTACATCAAGAGTAATAACCGATTTGAAAGAATCATGGGGTTCTTCAAAGACATGCACAAGTTGTGGTAAATGTGTTCATGTGTGCCCAACGGGGGCTCTTACAGAAAAAGGCAAGTCAGTAGCTGAGATGGAGAAGAGAAGACAGTTTCTACCCTACCTTAAGCTTATGAGAGAAAGGAGATAATAAAATATGGAAAAAGTAAAGATCGCTACATCATGGCTTGATGGATGTTCAGGCTGTCATATGTCTTTGCTTGATATTGACGAGAGGATACTTACTCTTTTAGAGTCTGCAGATATAGTATATGGACCATTGGTTGACTTCAAAGATTATCCACAAGGAGTAGATGTTGCAATAGTAGAAGGTGCAGTCAGTAGTGATGAGGATGAAGAAAAGATAACTAAAATCAGAAAACTTACTAAGATATTGGTCTCTTTTGGTGATTGTGCAATCACTGCAAACATACCTGGCATGAGAAACTACTTCCCTACTAAGGAACTCTATGAAAGAGCCTATTTTGAAAATGCTGATCTCAATCAGAAAAGACCAAGTATAAGGATACCTCATCTCCTTTCTCATGCAAGACCTATTCATGAAGTAGTAACAGTAGATGTCTTTTTGCCAGGTTGTCCACCACCTGCTGATGTTATTTTCTATTCACTTTCAGAGTTGATTAATGGACGATTACCTGATTTGAAAGGCAAGACAAGGTTTGGAAGATAAATAAGGAGGATGAAAATGTCTCGTGAATTAGTAATTGATCCTGTAACAAGGATAGAAGGGCATGGCAAGGTAACACTTTTTTTTGATGATAAAAATGAGGTCAAAGATGCCCAATTTGCAGTAACACAATTTAGAGGTTTTGAAAAGTTCGTAGAAGGTCGTCCTTTTACTGAAATGCCTTCTATTGTTGAGAGGATATGTGGTATTTGTCCTGTCAGTCATTCACTCGCTGCATCAAAGGCATGTGATTCAATACTTGGGGTAAGGATCCCCAGTCCAGCAAAAAAAATAAGACAACTTCTTAATTGTGGAGAGTTTATACAATCTCATGCACTTAGTTTCTTTCACCTTTCCTCTCCAGATTTTCTTATAGGTTTTGACTCTGATCCTTCTATAAGAAATATTGTTGGTGTAGTAAACAAAAATCCTCAACTTGCAAAAAACGGTATAAGGCTTAGACAGATTGGTGGTCATATTGTTGAATGGCTTGGGAAAAAGAGGGTTCACCCCGCTTGGGTTGTCCCTGGTGGTGTAAATGAATGCCTCTCAGAAGAACACAAAGACATGATGTTAAAGGAAATTCCAGAGGCTAAGGAGATTATTTTAAACACATTAAAATTATTTAAAGGTATGATTGAGGATTTTAGGAAAGAAATCAGGACATTTGGAAACTTCCCTTCCATGTTTTTAGGACTGGTTGATGCTGAGGGCAATTGGGAGATTACAGATGGATATTTAAGGTTTATAGATTCGAAAGGCAATATTGTCGCAGATATGATTGAACCATCAAAGTATAAAGAATTTATTGGAGAGTCAGTAGAGGAATTCTCCTATTTAAAATCTCCATATTACAAAAAGATTGGTTATCCTGAAGGTATTTACAGGGTTGGTCCAGCAGCGAGACTTAATGTTTGTAATGGTTTTAGTACACCCCTTGCAGATAAGGAATGGGCAGAGTTTAAAGAACTTGAAAGAGGACCAGTGCTAAGTTCATTTCACAATCATTATGCAAGACTCATTGAAATCCTTGCTGTCATAGAGCTTGAAGAGAAATTGTTAAATGACCCTGACATATTGGATACACACATAAGGGCATATGCAGATGTAAATGAATATGAAGGTGTTGGTTGTGTAGAGGCACCAAGAGGCACTTTATTTCATCATTATAAGGTTGACAAATATGGTTTGATAGAATGGGCAAACATGATTGTTGCAACAGGTAATAACAACCTTGCAATTAATAAAAGTGTCCTTCAAGTAGCTCAACATTATATGACTGGCACAGAGATAACTGAAGCAATGATTAATAGGGTAGAAGGCGTCATAAGGGCTTATGACCCATGTCTTAGCTGTTCAACACATGCAATAGGTATGATGCCACTTAAATTCACCCTGATTGACAGTGATGGGAAGATTATAAAAGAGATTACCAGGGGATAAGTATTTCCCACAATTACAGCGATAAGGATGGGGCTCTGAAGTGAATAGCGATGTCTTGGCAGCAGTTCTTTGCGACTGGAGCGTTAAACAGCCGCAAGTGTTTGAACCCGAAGGAACGGGCACCCCAAAAAGTCACAAGACTTTTTGGGGTGGTAGTTGAGTTTTGCGGCTGTAGCAAAAGGAGCATTAGAACTGTCAAAACATAGCTCCTGAACGAAAGAGACTTATCCTTATCACTGGATCTCGGTATGTTTGTGCCTGATAATTCCATCGCACTTGTAGGGTATGGGAATACATTAAGAGGTGATGATGGAGCAGGTATTGTTACAGCAAGGCTTACAGCAGGTCTATCAAAAAATCTGCCTGTAAGCCTTTTTGAATTTCAGCAACTGACCATTGAACTGGCAGATTTATTAAAAGATTTCAAGGTAATCATTTTTTTTGATTGTTCTGTAAATATAAGAGACGGTAGTTTCTCTATCACCTCTATTGAACCATCCGATAGGATTTACAGTTTATCTATCTCCCACTATCTTAAACCTCAAGACCTGATTATTTGTATAAAAAAACTTTATGGAACAAATCCTATCGCCTTTTTATGTCAAATTGGTGGTAAGGATTTTGATATTGGCATAAGGTTGTCAGATAAAGTTATTAGAGCAGTCAAAGATGCCTCAAAAAAGGTCTATGAAGATATAATAAAACCAGAATTGTCATTAGCTAAAAAATCATAATTAACCAATCAGGGATTTTTTATCTGACAATTCTAAGTTTATTGTTAATATTTTGAGTTAATCATTCACTAAGTCACTCCTTTAGGAAGGCATTTATCATTTTTCCCAAAATCAGCGATAGAACTTAAAAGCTTAGTAAAATCAGCAAGTAAGATAAGAAGGGCTGGTGTGGAATTTTTATACGACACCTTATAAAAAAAGTTCCTATGGCTTTGTCAAAAGGCATTGTTTTAGATGTATAAATCAAAATTATAAATAAAATTTGTCGATTATAAAAATCCTGAACCCGCCCTTCCTAAGCGCTATTTTAAGGATTTTTCTTTACCCTAATTGTGTCATGGATTATATTAAATTATCCACAAAGCTGGGCAGTAAGTTGATGGTACTGAAGGCTTCTATTTCTTATCTCCTTTACAAGGTCCTGAGCCTTTGATTGAATTTTTACCTCAAGGGATGAGAATTTATCAATTAATAATTTTTCATCTTCCTTCTCAATCTTACCATCTATCAGCAATCTTAAATAATCCACTAATTCCTTTATATTGTCATCATCACTGCTGTCAATTTTTAGTCTCTTTGAAAATCGCTCAATAGACTTGCTGAGATTGTCAATCTGTATAAATAACTGTTCCTTTTGCTGTTTATGGGTAACTTCTTCTAAAATGGCTTTATTTAAAGCCTTTATCTGATTTTTCCAGTGTGTAATCTGGTCTGTAAAGGTAGTTTCTTCTGTTTCCTTGATTTGATAGGACTTCTTGAGATTTTCAATCTGTCTATCGATCTCACTGTAACTTATCATAGCATCAATCTTGAGCATTGTAAGCGCATCATCTCTAAGTGTTTCATAAAAGGAAATAATATACTGTAAAAGCCCCGACTCCTTGTAGTTAATCTTACTGTAATAATTTATAGAGGCAATTATCCTTTCTGGTGATATCTTTGTAAAGGATTCAAGCAACAGTTCTGGTATTGGTCTTTGCGCCCAGTGATTAATATATTTGTCCTTATTCCATCCTATTACCTCATAAGCCTTGATTTTATGAGAATCAGAGATAGATACCTCTCCAAGATATCTGCTTTTAATGTATTGACCAGCCTTCAATACTGTCTCTTGCCCTGCTGAAATCCATGTGTCAAAGAGCTTATTGGCAGGCTCTAACTCTTCAGCAATCCTGACAGTCTCACCCATAACAGTATATTGAATCCTCTTTTTTGAACCCATATTACCTGCATAAACTAATCCTGAGTTTATTCCCATCCTTGCAGTTATATTAACGCCATATTTTATTAATATCATCTTCTGGATTATTTTTAATTCCTCTTGCTGCAAAAGGGCTGAATAACAGGCTTTGTAGTGATGATTGCTGTCTTCAAGGGGTGCGCCAAAAACTGCCTTTATGGCATCACCTTCATATTTATCTACATATCCATCAAAGGACATGATGATGTTGCTCATTGAGGATAGGTAGACATTCAATATCCTTGCGAGTTCCTGTGCTGTCACACCTTCAGAGATTGTAGTAAAGCCTGAAACATCTGAAGAAAAAACTGTGGCATCTTTTATCTCTCCTGCAAGGGAAAGGCTGTCTTTTCTCTGAACCATTATCTTCAACACCTCTGGTGATACCATTGTAGAAAAGATCTTCTTAACCTTCATTCTCTCTCGATATTCATCAAAGTATCTCAAAAAAACAGCCATTGAATAAGGCAAAAACAATGAGACAAGTGGCGTTGACACAGTGATAACAATTCCTTGTTTTGAAAATAATGTCCATGTAATTAGACAATGTAATGATGCAATTAGCAGGGTTATTGCCAATCCGATAATAGGCTTGTATCTAAAGGCAACAAAAAGTATGACAAGTATATATATTGCAAAGATTGAATACATGAGGTATGAAGGTATTTCCCTGATGAAAGAACCTGTGATTATTGTGTTGACTACCTGCGGGACAAGGTCAAGCATGGGATGACGCTCCATAAAAGGAGATGGATTCTGCGAGGTAAGCCCTGTGGCAGTCAATCCATAAAAAACCACCTTGCCGTGTAGGAAGGTCGGGTTTATTCTAAATTCTTTACCGTCTATCTTGAGTATCTTTGTCTGTTCAAAATAAAGTGGTCTAAGGTCTTCAATCTTTTTTGAATGATTTATGTAATAAACCATCTGGTTATAACTATCTTTGACAATACCTTGTTCTTCAGAGGAGAGGGTTATTTGATTTTTTTTGATTAATTCGTCAAATTCTAAAATTTTTCCATCAAAGAGATATTGCTTTACAGCAAGGTTATTTATGAATATCTGTCTTGCCATATGTAAAAAGTCCTTATTGTTTACATCAAGTCCGAGTGATTGAAGGATTTCTTCAGGCTTATGCCCTGTATTTGCAAAATAATAATCCATCAAAAAAGCAAGGAAAACAATTGTTGCCTTTGCTGTGGCTTGTTCTTTATTTAAAATTCCCTTAGAGTTGCTTATTTTTACAAGATAATCAAGTATTGCCATAGGATTATTCAATTGTGCCAGATTAACACCTTTAAGGCTATCTTTTAAGTGATCAACAATAATAAACGATGAAAGTAGATTAAAGGGAATATGGACAAAAGAGCCTGAATATTTACCTGTCCAATTGATAGTAACCTCTCCATGTTTATTTACTGGTATAGAGATGATTTTGTTTTTTGAGTATAATTTAATAGTCTCTTTGCTTAAGTCAATCTTATCTACTTCTTTGATTGCAGAGACTGCCTTGATTACTATGGAAGGCAATATTTCGCCCTTGTAATTTACAAAAAGTGGATACCTCCTTACAACACCATCACTATCAAAGGTGATTGCATTAGTCCCTACACCTGCTATGTTTTGCTGAATCTCTCTGTGAGGTTCAATAATTGACTCTGACATTAAGAAAACAGGGGCAGTATCTTTTTGGGTATCTCCTGGCAAATCCTCTGCCTTTGTTAAAGTGCCACTTTTTAGTCTTGTTATTGATGAAAAATAGACATAGTCATTCATCCTCTCTAATTGCTTGATGAGATTATAGGGGTTTCTTTGTTGAATGATCTCTGAGAGGATATTTTTTTGTTTTATTAAGGACTCTTCTTCAGTTGTGATTGTAATTTGAGGGATTTCTGAAAAATCCATGTCAATGACAAATAGGTATCCAACATTGTGTTTGTGTAGGTGTTCAAACATAAGACTATGAATAGACCAATTCCATGGCCATCTGCCTATGCTTTCTATGGCTGGGTCATCAATGTCAATGGTTACAATGTCTTGACTAATTGGAATAGATGGTCGATACAAAAAGCTATAATCAAAAATCTTGTTGTCGATGGACTGTAATATACCAGATGTATAAAGCAACGATATTAGTAACCAAAGTGTTACAGCTATATGTAATAGATATTTCTTCATTTCTTTGTTTGAATATACTCTCCCTGCCATTGTGGCCCAGGTGGGCTTTGCTTGTATTCTTCAATCCTTTTTATCATCTCTTTAAGCGGCTGGTCATCCATATGTATACCTTTTTTGAATATTTCCTCAGCCTTTAGCCAATCTCTTTGCCAATAGGCATGTAGCCCCTTTTCAAAGATTTCAATCAAGCCCTTATTTTCTGGTTCACCAACCAAAGAGAGGAGATTGAAATAATCTTTAGGTTTTAAGTTTTTGACAAATCCCTTACATTTATTCCTGTATTGGTCATATATTTTCATCAATTCCTTTGAGACAACATCTTCACTGGCGTTAATAAAGGTCTTGAATAAATCTTTTTTCAGAAGGTCAATCATATTTTGATATCGCACTGAAAGTAAATTTGCCCTTGTCTTTAGGGCATTAACCTTATCTGAAGACTCATTACTATTATTTTGAGATAGCGTTAAAAGACTGTCCTTGATTTCTGTAATATAATCTTTGATGGAGTCTGTTTGTGATGACAGAGTGAGGTTAAATAATGAAATGGCGTCTTTACGAAGTTTAACTAACTCTAATATAATCTCAAGGCTAATTATAAAGAGAGCCATATCATAAGAAGCCTTAAAAAATCCTGCAATATCTTTCGCAAGAGGGATATCAAGTCTTTCGTACTTATGAGTCCAATAATCTCCGAGATAGATTATCCCTTCTCCTTGAATATTTACCCAAAAGGAATCAATAAAAGAAGGAATAGGTTTATCCCTCATAAATTCCCTATACGCATCTGCCTTCCAGCCTATTACATCATAAATCATCGTTGGGACAGTCTTGCCTTTAAGGAGTATCTTATCAAGTGGTCGTGAGTAAACATAGTCTTTGAGCAAACTAACTGTCTCTTCACTTGTAATGGCAAAGTTTGATTCATAGATGCTATTTGCTGCCATAAAACGGGCTGA
Organism: Nitrospirota bacterium; assembly: GCA_013349595.1. GTDB lineage: Bacteria > Nitrospirota > Thermodesulfovibrionia > Thermodesulfovibrionales > Dissulfurispiraceae > DUZI01. The sequence continues at coordinate 5,540 of DUZI01000004.1, read as the reverse complement.
CATGTTTACGGAATCGCCCATGACTGTGTATTGAAATTTTTTATCTGAACCCATATTACCTGCAGATACGTACCCTGCATTAAAACCAATAGATACCTTTGGCAAAATGTTGTAACGACTCTTCATAGTGTATTTAAAGGTCTCAATAAAAAACCTCTGTTGTAAAGAGGCAAAGGAGCATTTGATACAACTATCTGAATCTTCAAGAGGAACCCCAAAGTCTGCCATTATGACTGCGCCTTCATATTTATCAATATATCCATTATATTCAATAATGACATCACTCATAGGTGTAAGATAATTGCTCAAAAACACGGGAAGTTGTTCAGGACTAAAGGTGTGTGCAATCTGATCAATGGCATCTATCTTTGAAAAATATGTAGTGGCAAACCGCCTCTCACCTGTTAGGGCGAACTTTTCTGGATTATTCTCCATAAAGGTAAGGACTGCAGGTGAGACCATATTGCTGAATATGCTTCTAATCTTTGTCTTTTCCCCATAGACCTTTATAAATTGCCTTAGTAGTGTGCTGATATAGGTGATTATCACTACTGTAACCACTGGGACATATTCAAGCCATTGGCCCTTGTCTATCCAAAAACGATAAGTCAAAAAGGTATAAATAAAGAGGCTTAAAATAGAAAATAATGTAAGGGCACTAACAGAGCGATAAACACCAATTAGAGATATTAAAAAAGCTGAAAGAATTACTGCTATCTCTTTCATATACACTGGGGGAAAATGCAAAAACTGACCTGTAAGCATCATATTTAATCCACTTGCATGATAAAAGACCATAGGGCAGTCTTTTTCAAAGGGCGTTGGATTGAGGTCAATGGTATTTTCCCCTGTAAGCCCCACAAGTACTGCCTTGTTTTTTAACATATAAGGTGATATAGATTGATTTATACCATTAATCTTTGCTGGGATCTTTGGGGGTAAGATGTATGGATAGATTGAATTAACTTCAAACTCACTCTTGTAATCATCAAAGAGATTTTCTAATTCTTTTGTCATTGGCAGGTTATGTAAATTTACAAACTCTGAAAACTTGACAGTCTTATTACCTTTGAAATATCCTTCCATTATAAGAATTAACCTTGAATTACTTATAATTTCCCTCAATTTATCAGGATGTAAAAAGCCTTTAAGACTATCTATTATCCTTTCGTCACTATAACCTTTTTTAAGATAGTCCATAATTACTCCTGCCATGGATATCTTTAAAGCCAATCCTTCAATCTCTTTTTCAGGCAGTAAGAAGTCTTCACTCATCGCTTTGGTTATTAATTCTAAATTCCTCTGAACGGTATTATCCTTTCTAAAAATCTGTCTTGCCAGATTAAATGCATGTAGATAGACAATATCTTTATAGGAGATGTGAATGAAGGAACTATCAAAGGTGCCAGGCCAATTAAGTAAAGCCTGAAAATTTTCATCAACAGGGATAATAAGGTCTTTTCTTTTGCCTTGTAGATTCAAATCCCTTAAAACTACTTCCTTGCCAGCATTAAAAGCAGTCTTGGTTATATCAAAGTCAGCTAAATGAGAAAACATCACCAATGTAAGCGGATTAAGTATATAACCGTTGTAATATCTAAACAGTATAAAATTCCTTACCGTTGAGTCTTTATTATAACCGGGCTGGGCAAATCCAAATCCTCTAGAAGAGGAAAGCAAATTATATATAGGCGGGTCAATATCAATTGACTTATATAAAAAACCCTCAATCTCCTTTGGTGCCTTAATGAGCATCCTCTCCATATAGGCAATGGATTGTCTCTTCTGATCAGAAAAACCACCTCGTAGCCTTGATACCTCCTTCATTATTTCATCTTTTGATAAACCTTTGTATGGATCCCTTGAAGAATAAGCTAAATAAACAACCCCTGACTGACTTATTGCCCTTTGGAATTCTCGGTCATTGTTTTTGATACTAAAAGAGTTATCCTTGTCAGATTTCTTCAAGGTGGCAGGTTCTTCTTCACTAAAGAATACATCATAGCCGATTGCAGAAACCTTAAAATACGATAGTGTATCCACCAAAATGGTCTGATAAAGTCTTGACCAGGGCCAATGTCCATAAAGAGATAAGGAAACATCGTCAAAATTTACAAGGACTATCTGATCTGATTTTTTTATCTCTGGTCTCAGCCTGTAACGAATATCAAGGGAAAGGAGTTCTAACTTTTCAAAAATGGCAAGCATATTCAACAATAGTGCAACAGATGCGCCAAAGGCACTAAAGATTAAGACTGTAATTAGTGGTGATGAAAACCTTCTGATAGATAAAACCTTTTTAATTGCATTAACAAGCCAATCTATCATTCCTTGATGTTTATAAAATATCTTTGAGGGTTAGCAAAATTTATACATCTGCAAGGGTGCTACCAAGCACCTGTTCAAGTGTGATTGTGCCGTTAATAGCTTTTTCAAGGGCATCCATCCTCAGTGTCCTCATGCCAGTTCTAAGTGCAACTTGTCTTAATTCATCGGTGCCAGCATTTTTGATTAAGAGATTTCGTAATTCTTTATTCATGAGCAATACTTCATATATTCCAATCCTTCCCTTATAGCCAGAACCATCACAACTCTCACATCCCCTACCTCTGTAAAGTTTAGTCCCTGCCTTTATATCACCCTTTGAGAGTTCCTCTTCTTCAGGGGTTGATGTATAGGTTTCTTTACACTTAGGGCATATCTTCCTTACTAGTCTTTGGGCACAAACAAGCACTAAGGAATCTGCAACAAGATAAGGCTCAACACCCATCTCGGTAAGCCTTGTGACAGTGCCAACTGCATCGTTTGTATGGAGGGTTGAAAATACCATATGGCCTGTAAGGGATGCCTCAACAGCAGTCTTTGCAGTCTCCTGATCTCTTATCTCTCCAACCAGTATGATATCAGGGTCATGACGCATAAAGGCACGCATTGCCTTTGCAAAGGTATATCCTGCCGCAGGGTGAATATTGCTTTGAATTATCTGCCCTCCAAGGGTGTATTCTACTGGATCCTCAGCAGTAACAATCTTAACATCAGGGGTATCAAGGGTTTTAAGTGCTGCAAAGAGTGCAGTTGACTTACCACTACCAGTTGGTCCTACATGAAGGAGTATCCCATAAGGGGAGTTAAGAGCTTCTTTATAAAGCTTCATATTATGGTCGCTAAAACCAAGCATATCAAGGTTTAAAATTGAACTCTTTTTGTCCAATATCCTCATAACCACATCTTCGCCATGAGGTGTTGGGACAGTAGATACACGAAGGTCTATCTCAATAGAGGGATTATATTTTGTAAAATCAATCCTACCGTCTTGAGGTTGTCTCTTTTCATCTATCCTCATGTCACACATAATCTTAAATCTTGTAATCAAGGCATCTTGGGCATATTTAGGCACCCTCATGACCTCTGTTAGATCTCCATCTATACGATACCTAATTCTCAGAAAGTCAAGTGTTGGTTCAAGGTGAATGTCACTGGTTCTCTTTTGAAAGGCCTCCTCTACAATCTTATTTGCAAGCATTACTACGGGGGCACTATTTTCATTAGCGTCATCCCTTGTTACCTCTGCCACCTCAATGGTGCTTTTATAGGTTTCCTTTACTTGATCGAGGATACTGCTAATGCCTATTTCTTCTTTTTCCTTTGCAATGACATAGAATTTATCAATTGCCGTAAAGAGACTCTGAACTGAACTCACCACAATCTTTATTTCTCTAATCTTGAAACGGGCATTTCTATAGATGCGAGTAATCTCATCAAGGGCTATGAAATCACGAGGTTCAGCCATAGCAATTGTAAATGTCTCATCGTCATATTTTAGAGGCAAGACCTTATAATTTTTGGCATAGGCAGGTTTTATATGTTTTAGTAATTCAGACGATAGGGGGTAATTGGTCACATCTTCATAAGGATAACCGAGAAATTCTGCTTTAACAGAGGCAAGTTTATCTTCGGAGATGCCAGATTCACTTAAAAGTTGTTCAAGGCTTTTTTTTTCCTTTGTTATCCTTTGGGTAATCTGAAGAAGTTTATCCTGAGTTATAATCTTATGTTCAATAAGAAGTTCTTCAAAACTCTTTCCTGAACCTTTTTTCTGAAAAGTCATGTGAACCTCTCAAAAATCAGGATTATTTTGTTTAACTTATTATTGACATCGTGATAGGGGATAATCTTCACATTGAGCATTAGCAAGTTAACAGTCATTTTATATCCCTTAGAAAAAACTTCTCTAATCTTTGTCTCCAATTCTGTCTCTGAGAAATTTGGAAATATCTGAAAAAAATCCTTTCCTACCATATCACTTACGCTAAATCTCATTCCGCTCATCATCTCAAGGAAGCGATTGACAGAATAAATAGTTAAATCAACATTAAGAATACAAATACCCTCTTCAATATCATCCATGATGTATTCTCTAAGAATACGCTCCTCTTCAATCTTCTGATAAAGAATTGCATTATTAACAGCAATACCGAGCAAAAAAGCTAATTGCTCCATAACTTCCACATCTTCTTCTGTAAAACCACCCTCTTTGTTAAGGGCTTGAAAAACCCCAAGGAGTCCATTTCTTGACTTGTTTGGGATTGGTATAACTAAAACACTCTTTGTTTTGTAGCCACTTATATCATCCCAACTGCTATCAAAGACCAAATAAGGGTCAATAGATTGAAGTTCATGTACATTGTAAGCATCTTTTATATTTAGAATCTTCTTAGTAATGGCTGTGTAACCAGCAAGACTGTTTTTATTAAGGGGGACACAAATCTCAACTAATTCACTTGCCTGTAGGACTTTCGAGAAAAGCTCTTGACAATGGTAATTTAGCATATAAAGGGTGCTTCTCTCTGCACCAATGGTCTTACGAATCTCCTCAACAACCTTTGTCAAAATTTCATCTATGCTTAGCGTCGAAAGGATTGTATTAAGAATGTCAAAAAATTGAGACTTGCTTACTATTGATGTATCTTTCTGTGATAAATGGCCCATTTAGATAGATTATAGCACAAAATAAAAAAAGTATAAAACTTTTTTATTACCTTAAAAAGCCCTTCCTAAGCGCTATTTTAAGGGGTCTTCCCAAAAATCGGCGATAGAACTTAAAAGTTAAGATAGGAAGGGCTGTTGAAGGATTTTTATACGACACCTTATAAAAAAAGTTTGTAGGGCTTTGTTATAAGGGGCATTGCATTATAATGAATAAAGCAAAATTATATATAAAATCTGTCGATTATAAAAATCCTGAAACAGCCCTTCCTAAGCGCAATTTTAAGGGGTCTTGCTCACTAATTGACAAATCATACGGTTATATTCACAATATTCATCATGAAAAAGAAGCTCCCCATTGGAATTAGTAATCTCAAAAAAATAATCACAGAAGGATATGTCTATGTTGATAAGACAAGATATGTCTATGACCTTGTAAATACTGGAGTTTATTATTTTCTCTCCCGTCCTCGTAGATTTGGCAAGTCTTTATTTATTGACACCCTAAAAGAAGCCTTTGAGGGCAATAAAGAGTTATTTAAAGGACTTTACAT
>DUZI01000003.1 GCA_013349595.1 Nitrospirota bacterium | reverse complement strand
CCAAAATCAACGATAGAACTAAAAAGCTTAATAAAAGCAGCAAGTAAGATAGGAAGGGCTGGTGTGGAATTTTTATACGACACCTTATAAAAAAAATTTTCTAGGGCTTTGTCATAAGGCATTGCATTATAATGAATAAAGCAAAATTAAATAAAATCTGTCGATTATAAAAAGCCTGAAACAGCCCTTCCTATCACTATTTTAAGGATATAGAGCATTTACATGAAAGAAATGATAAGATTATACCGCAAGCCAGCCCTTTCAAAATATAAGACAAAAAATCTCTTGAATACGGTTATCAATGAAGTTTCAAATAATATATTTAATATAGAAACAGAGATATGTTTTAACATCTCCATAACTGACTCATTAAATCAAAGAGAAATTGACACATTGAAATGGTTATTAAGTGAGACCTTTGAACAGGATAATTTTTCTGACAAGACCTTTCTTCACGGGGATGTTATAGAAATAGGTCCAAGGCTCAATTTTGCTACCTCATGGTGTTCTAATGCTCTTTCTATTTTCAAAGCCTGTGCCATTGAAAAGGTTGAGAGGATTGAGCAATCAAGAAGATTTAATATTTTATCCTCATCAGTGTTGACAGAAAAAGAGATATCTGATTTCATCTCGCTCATTCACGACCCAATGACTGAATGTGTCTATGAAAAACCCATTGAAAGCTTTTTTAAGGATGTAAAAATTTCATCTGTCCGTATTATACCCCTTATTGAAGAAGGCTTGTCAGCAATAAAAAGACTAAACCATGAGATGGGGCTTGGTTTTGATGAATGGGATATGGAGTATTATTACAATCTCTTTGTAAATGACTTAAAGAGAAATCCCACCGATGTAGAACTCTTCGATTTAAGTCAGTCCAATAGTGAACACTCAAGGCACTGGTTCTTTAGGGGTAATCTTATAGTGAATGGAAGGCAAACCTTTGAGACACTCTTTAATATTGTAAAGGCACCGTATCTAAAAAATCCTCATAATAGCATAATTGCCTTCAAAGACAATTCAAGCGCCATAAAGGGCGCAAACATTAAAACCATTTACCCTACAGATGGCAAAATTTCATCTAAATATATGGAAAGAGATGTAAATTATCACATAATCTTCACTGCAGAGACCCATAATTTCCCTACTGGAGTTGCCCCATTTCCAGGTGCTGAGACAGGTACAGGTGGTAGGATTAGAGATGTTCATGCAACAGGAAGGGGAAGCCTCGTAATAGCTGGCACAGCAGGGTATTGTGTTGGGAACCTTTTTATACCTAATTATCCCTTAAAATGGGAGCATGGTTCGTTAATGTATCCAAAAAATCTTGCAAGTCCCTTAAAGATTATGATTGAGGCAAGTAATGGTGCCTCTGATTATGGCAACAAATTTGGAGAACCGTTGATTCAAGGTATTACCAGATCTTTTGGATTAAGACTCCATGATAATACCCGTTGGGAATGGATAAAACCCATTATGTTTACTGGTGGTATTGGACAAATTGATAACAGGCACATTGATAAAATAAGTCCTCAAAAAGGTATGTTTGTTGTCAAAATTGGAGGACCTGCTTATAGAATTGGCATTGGTGGTGGTTCTGCCTCAAGCATGATTGCTGGTGAAAACATTGAAACCCTTGATTTTAATGCAGTTCAAAGGGGTGATGCAGAGATGGAGCAAAAATTAAATCGTGTCATTAGGTCATGTGTCGAAATGGGCGATAGTAACCCAATTATAAGCATTCACGACCAAGGTGCAGGTGGCAATTGTAATGTAGTCAAAGAGATTATCTATCCTGAAGGAGCAAAAATTGATATAAACCAAATTATCCTTGGTGATAATACCCTCTCGTATCTTGAGATTTGGGGAGCAGAATATCAAGAACAAGATGCCCTATTGATTAAAAAAGAAAGGATCGATGAGTTAGTAAAGATCTGTCAGAGAGAAAGATTACCAATATCTGCCATTGGTGAGATTACAGGGGATGGAAGACTTTTTCTATTTAGTTCTAAGGACAATATAGTTATTGAAGATTTACCCTTAGAGAAAGCCCTCGGTGATATGCCCCAAAAGACTTATGAACTATTTAGCCTACCTGTCAATCTCGAATCACTTAACATAAATAATTTAAGTATTAATACAGCAATTGAAATGGTTTTAAGACATCTATCTGTCTGCTCAAAGAGATTTTTGACTACAAAGGTTGACAGATCTGTCACTGGGCTTATTGCTCAACAACAATGTGTAGGTGCCTTGCAATTACCTATATCTGATTTTGCTATTATCAGTCAAAGTCATTTCAGTAAAAATGACAAGTTTAAAGGTGCAGTAATATCTATAGGGGAACAACCTATCAAATCTTTGATTAGTCCATCAGCAATGGCAAGGCTTTCAGTGGCAGAGGCATTGACTAATATTGTTTGGGCTGGTATTACAGATTTTGAAGATATAAAGTGCTCTGCAAATTGGATGTGGGCTCCTAAATTAGAAGGAGAAGGGGTCAAATTATATTATTCTGCTAAGGCTATGAGCGAGTTTATGCTTAATCTCGGAATAGCCGTTGACGGTGGCAAAGATAGCCTTTCTATGGCAGCAAAGGTTTTAACGGCTGATGGAAAAATGGAAATTGTAAAATCACCTCCAACCCTTATAATATCTGCTTATGTAACAACTGATGACATAACAGTAAAGGCAACACCAGACATAAAAGAACCAGGCAATAGTAGAATAATTTTTATTGACTTATCAGATGGTTTTCACAGACTTGGTGGCTCAATATTAGCTAATTGTCTAAAACAAATAGGGGATGATTGCCCAGATGTTTGCGACCCCTTGTTATTTAAAAATACCTTTCAAACTATACAGCTACTCTTAAAAGAAGGATTTATTCTATCCGGTCATGATCGAAGTGATGGGGGATTAATTACAGCACTACTTGAAATGGCTTTTGCAGGTAATTGCGGATTGACTATAAATCTTGATTCGTCAAAAGATAATCCAATTAAATACCTTTTTTCGGAAGGACCTGCCTTGTTGTTTGAATACTCCAACAATGATGAATTACACATCACAACCCTTCTTGAAAGATTTGATATACCCTATATAAAAATAGCTGTCACTACAAAGGAACAAGACATAAAAATCTATCAAAACGATGAGTTGCTCTTTAATGAAAGCATGCTTTTTCTAAGAGACCTTTGGGAAGAAACAAGCTTTAGACTTGATGCCCTTCAGGCAAATTTAGATTGTGTAAACGAGGAGAGAAAGTCTGTCTTTAGTAGAAAAGGCCTCTCATATCAAATTAAAGATGAAAACTTTACTACTATAATCAAGAAAAACAAGGCAAAACCAACTGTTGCAATTATCAGAGAAGAGGGAAGTAATGGAGATAGAGAGATGGCATCTGCTTTTTATTATGCTGACTTTGAACCATGGGATGTAACAATGACTGATTTGCTAAATAAAAGGGTGAGCCTGTCAAGTTTTAAAGGCATAGCATTTGTAGGTGGTTTTAGTTATGCTGATGTCCTTGACTCTGCAAAGGGTTGGGCAGGCTCAATAAGATTTAATAAACATTTATCAAGAGAGTTTGATGACTTTTATCAAAGAAAAGATACCTTTAGTCTTGGTGTTTGTAATGGTTGTCAACTTATGGCACTCCTTGGATGGATTCCCTTTAAGGATATTGAGACAGAAAGACAACCAAGATTTATACACAATATATCTGGAAGATTTGAATCAAGATTTCTTGCTGTAAAAATACTCAAAAGTCCTTCAATCATGCTCAATGAAATGGATGGACAGGTTCTTGGTGTATGGATAGCTCATGGTGAAGGTAGAGCCTATTTCCCTGACACGGATATTTTCAATGAAGTAATTAATACATCCTTAGCACCAATCAGATATGTTGATGATAATCATCAAATAACTGAGTCATATCCCTTTAATCCTAATGGCTCAAAAGATGGTATTGCAGGCATTTGTTCAAAAGATGGAAGACACCTTGCAATAATGCCCCATCCAGAAAGGGCATTTCTCTACTGGCAATGGGCTTATTTAGGCAAAGATATTAAATATACTCTATCACCATGGGCAAAACTTTTTTTTAATGCAAAAAAATGGGTTGAAAATAGTTTATAATATTTCAAAACAAAAATGGAGGATTCAAAAAATGGATGAAATAAAAAAATCCTTAGTCAAATCTTTTTACAACGGGTTATTAGTTACCTGCTATGAGTATAAAGGTAAAAAGTATGTGGCTAATCAACAGGGAGATTGGGATATTTATGAAGGAGAATATATTAGAGGAGAAAGGACAGGGACAGTGCAAAAAGATTCAAATGAGATAAGAGAAATTATTGAAACATTTAAGAAGCAAGAGGATAAATCAAAATGACATTTCTAAAAAGGAGATAATCAAAATGTATACAAAACATTTCTTGTTTTTAATGCTTTTTGTCTTTTTTTGCTTAAACACAGCATCTGCCCAAGGAATACAAAAAGGTCTTTGGGAAATTACCATAGAGACTGAAATGGAAGGTGCTCCTATGAAAATACCTCCTATGACAAATCAAGCCTGTGTAACCTCTGATAAATACATACCTGATAACCCAGAAAAAAACACTAATTGTAAAATGGTTTCAAGCAAACAAGAAGGTAATACTCTTGCATGGAAAAGCATCTGCAAAGACAAAGAATCAACCATTGAGAGCACAGGTAAGATGATTTATAGTGGAAATACCTTTGTAGGCAATATGAATACAAAAATTATTCAAAATGGAGAAAATATAAATACAAAGACAACCATGAAGGGAAAATATCTGGGACCCTGTAAATAGCTGATGTTATGTTAAGTTAATACTAATTTTCACGAAAAAGTATTTAACTAACAAAATAAGTTTATAAAGGAGATCAAGGTATGAAGAAACATCTTTATTTGTCGGTTTTTTTAGTAGTAATCTTTTTATGTGGTTGTGCAGGAGGGAGATACTATAGCAATTACTACCCTTGTTACCAACAAAATTGTGAAAACTACTACTCAGACTGTATAAACAAGTCATATTATTATTCATATTCTGATGATGACTGGCATAATCCTATATGTAGTGACAAACTATATTCCTATATAAAGATTAAGAAAAATGACTTCCCTGTTGCCTATCGTTCAAAGAACCAAGAGTGTTGTTTGAAAATTACCCCTTCTGGTTACTGTATCCCTGGTAAATGTTAAGGAGGTTATGAAAATGATTAAACAATTACTTATAGTAATCTTAATCACTTTGGGACTTTCCTTTTCAGTTTATTCACAACCAACAACACCTCCACAATTAGAAATCAAAGAAAGAGTTCCGCTTAAAATAATAAACAGTAGGACACCAACAGGCAATCTTAATTCTCTCATAATATTCCTTGCTGACCAGCTTGAAAGGAATGTGGATATGAAGTATATTCAAAATCCTGTAGTCATTACATCTTTTCCAAATCTTGACAAGATGAAAGAGACTTCAAACCTTGGTAGGCTAATCTCTGAAAGTCTGATGCATGAACTTCAGATAAGAAGATGGAGCGTAATTGATGTGAGGCTTGTCAAAGATATAATTATCAATGAAGAGGGGGAGTTTTCAATCAGTAGAGATATAAAAAAATTGCGAGATTCCTATAAGATTTCAGGAGTTGTTACAGGGACATATTCTTTCACAAATGATAGTATTATTGTAAATGCAAGGGCTATTGACATTGATACAGGTGTGGTCAAATCAAGTGGGCAAATTGCAATACCTATTGATGGTATTGAAAGCCTTTTATTTAGTAGTCAGTCCGTTAAAACAATAAAAATTGTAGGTCCTCAACAAGATAAGTAGATGCCCTTAGGCACACAGAGAATGATCTTTATGATATTTGCACTGTGTGCCTTTTTTACATCTTCGTGTGCACGAACAGTCGTTGAGTCTACTGGACTCTTCAGATGTAAGGATTTCACATTTAATGAAAACCTTCAAACAGAACTTTTAGCCAAATTAGACCTTCAACCTGTCTTCCATGAAATTGCAATAGAACTTTGTAACGAAGATACTACCTGTGTTGAAGGTGTAATCTTAATAACAGATACAGTAGATATAAAGTCTTTTGTTCCCAAAAGAGGTGGGATGTTTCTTAGTGAACTTATGCGTAACAGTGTAAAAAACAACTGTTGTTATAAAATCATACAGGCTGAGTTTGGAAAGTATTTCAAGCTTGATTCAAAAGGTTTTATCTCACTAACAAGAGATGCCTCAGAGATAAAAAATGAGGGATATCCATTCACAAACGCTATTGTCAGCACCTATAGCCTTACAAGAGATAGACTTTATATCTTTGCTCGTAAGATAAATGTCCGAACAGGTCAGATTGTAAGATTTGTCTCAAGAGACATTACCTTTCAATGTCTTGGTGATGCAGTAATAAAATCACCTGGACCATGAAAAAAATCTATTTATTACACCTTCCCAAAAAAAGCGATACGAAGAGCTGTTTCGGAATTTTTATAATCTACGATTTTATTTTAATTTTGCTTTATTCTTTCTAATACAATGCCTTTTGCTAAAGTCTCTCAAGATTTCTTTTATAAGGTGTTGTATAAAATTTTTCACCAACCCTTTTTACTCTGTCTTGTTGATTTTATTAAGTTCTCAGCTCTATCACTGATTTTGGGACCTTGGAGGATTATCCGAATCCTTCTTAGGAACTGCTCATGTGGGCACTCCAAGTTTTGGCAGTATAATATACTGAACTAATATCCATATAACTAAAAAACCACCTAAAAAAAGTAAACCTTCCATAATTATAAACTACTTTTCATTTTTTTTCTTTTTTCTTATTTTTTTCTTTTGGAACATAATTTACAAACTGTATGATTGCCATAGGTGCCCTGTCTTTTAACCTTGTGCCGTTTCTTATAATCTGTAAATATCCACCATTAGTATTTGAAAAATTTGGAGCAATCTCTGAAAAAAGCTTTACTACCGCATCTCTGGTATATAAATAAGACATGACAAGTCTTTTGGAATGCAAGTCATTTCTCTTACTAATTGTAACAAGTTTTTCTGTGATAGGCTTGATGGCTTTTGCCTTTGCCAAAGTGGTCTCAATGCTTTGATGCTCAATAAGAGAAGTTACAAGCCCTCTTAAAAGTGCCTTTCTTTGATTACAAGTTCTACCAAAATGTCTTCCAGCTACTTTATGATTCATAATATATCTCCTTACCTTAAATAATCATTGTTGTTGTGGTAATCTCATGCCAAACCTTAAACCCATTGAGCTAATAATCTGTTTGATTTCATTAAGCGATTTTCTTCCAAAATTTTTCGTCCTTAACATTTCATGTTCTGTCTTTTGAACCAAATCAGCGATAGTCTTAATATTTGCATTTTTAAGACAATTATAGGCTCTAACAGATAGCTCAATTTCATCTATATGTTTAGAAAGATTTTCATTTATGTTATTGTTTTCAATATCGGTAACAACACTATTTTCAATATGTTTTACTTCATCTTCTTCAAGTATAATAAACATATCAAGATGATCCATTAATATAGTTGCTGCATCACTTACCGCCTTTTCTGGAGTAATACTTCCATCTGTCCATATTTCCATAATTAATCTATCATAATCTGTAAACCTTTCAACCCTCGTCTTCTCTACATAAAAACTAACCCTTGGTATAGGACTGTAAACAGCATCTAGAAAAAGGGTGCCCTTAGGTTTATCTTCATCTTTATTTAGCTCAACAGGGACATAACCCTTGCCTTTCTTAACTGTCATCTCTATGTTGACAGAGGCATTTTCATCAGCTGTCAATATATATTGATCTCTATTTAATACCTCAATAGTGCCATCAGTTTCAATATCTGCACCTGTCACAACCTTTCTACCTTTTACATTTATAAATACCTTCTTTTCTTCTTCACCTAAATAAAAAAATCGTAATTTCTTTATGTTAAGCAAAATATCAATAACATCTTCTTTTACATCCTTTAAAGTGCTAAGTTCATGGTCGCATCCTTTTATTACAACTGATGTAACCGCAGAGCCTTCAATAGAAGATAGTAGTATTCTTCTCAAAGTATTACCTATGGTTATACCAAAACCTCTGTCCAGCGGCTCTACTATAAGTTTGCCATATTTATCTGTATGAGTGCTTTCTTCAAAATGTATCTTTTTATTTTTTGGTAGTTGGAAACCTTTTTTTATAAGGTCCATATACGACCCTCCTGTTTTCTAAAGAGCAATATTTATTTTGAATATAATTCTACAATTAGTTGTTCTTGAACTGGTATATTTATCTCTTCCCTTGATGGAATTCTCATAACTTTGCCTTTTAATGTTTCTTTTTGAATTTCAATCCACTCTGGGAATCCCTTGTGTTCAGCTATTTGGATACTTTCTGTTATGGTTGATAAAGATTTGCTCTCATCTCTTACTTCAACTACATCACCTATCTTTATTAAAAAAGATGGAATAGAAACCCTCTTATCATTAACATTGAAATGTCCATGTCTTACTAATTGTCTTGCCTCTCTTCTATTTATTGCAAAGCCCATCCTATAAACAATATTGTCAAGACGTCTTTCAAGGAATTGCAGAAGAATCTCACCAGTAACACCTTTCATTGATGATGCCTTCTCAAAATAATTCCTAAATTGTCTTTCCATTATCCCATAGATTCTCCTTGCCTTTTGTTTCTCTCTTAACTGTGTCCCATAGTCTGATATCTTACCTTTATTTTGTCCATGTTGACCGGGTGCATATTTTCTTCTTTCAATAGAACATTTCTCTGTATTACAACGATTCCCCTTTAGATTAAGCTTATCGCCCTCTCTTCTACAGAGACGACACAAAGCACCAGTGTATCTTGCCATTAGACCCTCCTCCTCTTTGGTGGTCTGCAACCATTGTGAGGAACAGAAGTAACATCTTTGATGAGTGTTATTTCAAGCCCTACTGCCTGTAATGCTCTTATAGCAGTCTCTCTGCCTGAACCTGGTCCTTTTACATATACATCAACATGTTTTAATCCCATCTCCATTGCCTTCTTTGCTGCAGCCTCAGAAGCCATCTGGGCTGCAAAAGGTGTGCCTTTTCTCGAACCCTTAAAACCTAATCCACCAGCACTTGACCACGCTATAACATTTCCACTTTGATCAGTAATTGTTACTATTGTATTATTGAAAGTTGTTTGGATATGAGCTACTCCACTAACAACATTCTTTTTGACTTTTTTACCTATTCTTTTTTTCTGAGCCATTTACTCCTTCATCCCTCCTTAGATTATTTTTTCTTGATGACGAGTTTTCTCGGACCTTTTCTCGTTCTCGCATTTGTCCTAGTCCTCTGCCCTCTTAATGGTAAATGATTCTGATGTCTTAATCCTCTATAAGAACCGATGTCAATTAGTCTTTTGATATTCATCGCAATTTCTCTACGAAGATCACCCTCAACTTTATAATCTCTTTCAATGATATTTCTAATCTTAACTATCTCTTCATCAGTAAGTTCCCTTACTCTCTTGTTGAAATCAATACCAGTCTCTTTAAGAATAACCTTAGAAAGAGACCTGCCTATGCCAAAGATTCTTGTTAATCCTATTTCTATTCTTTCATTCTTTGGCAAATCTACACCAGCAATTCTTGCCATAGAGCCTCCTTAATATTTCTAAGTACCAAAAAGTTTTAATATTTTAATTTGATAAAAAGAATCCTATTTTAACCCTGTCGTTGTTTATGACGAGGATTTTGACATATAACCCTTATTACACCTTTTCTCTTTAAAATTCTACACTTGCTACATATTTGTTTTACCGATGGTCTAACCTTCACTTACAGGACTCCTTTAAGTATTTTTTATTACTTGAATCTATAGGTTATCCTACCCTTTGTTAAATCATAAGGCGATAACTCTATCAAAACTTTATCTCCTGGTAATATTTTGATGAAATTCATCCTCATCTTTCCTGAAACATATGCAAGTATAACCTGATTATTTTCAAGTTCAACACGGAACATTGCATTAGGGAGTGTTTCTAAAATTGTGCCTTGAACTTCTATGTTGTCTTCTTTAGCCATATAAACACTTAATATATAATTAATTTTCTAATTTAGTCAATATAACTGGTCCATCTTTTGTGATTACAATAGTATGTTCAAAATGTGCAGACAACGAACCATCCTCTGTTACTGCAGTCCATCCATCCTTTAATATATTAACTTCGTATCCCCCTTCATTAATCATAGGTTCAATCGCAAGGGTCATACCTTCTCTTAAGCGAGCTCCCTTGCCAGGTTCACCATAATTTGGAACTTGTGGTTCTTCATGAAGAGACCTACCTATACCATGACCAACAAATTTCCTTACTACTGAATAACCATTTCCTTCTACATGCTCTTGAATTGCATTTGATATATCTGACACCCTATTGCCAACTACTGCTTTTGATATTCCCTTATAAAGTGCCTCTTCTGCAATTTTCAGCAATCTTTGTGCCCTGCTGTTAATAGTACCAACAGAGTATGTATATGCAGCATCTCCATAATATCCATCAAGATAAGTCCCCACATCAATACCTACTATATCTCCATTATTTAACTTTATGTTTTTTGAGGGTATGCCGTGAATTACAACATTATTTACTGATATACACGCACTTGCAGGGAATCCTCTATAACCTTTAAAGGCTGCTGTTGCCTTGTGCTCCTTTATAATTCTGACAATTTGCTCTTCAATATCTAACGTTGAAATCCCTGCTTTAATAAATTTTTTAATTTCTCTTAAGACTATAGCAGCTATTTTACAAGCCCTTTGTATCTTTTGCACTTCATCAGGAGTTTTGATTATAATCATTTAATAAATAAACATTTCAAGATTTCTTAAAATACAAAATCCTATTGAGATGCTATCTTCTTCCTTTTATCCTGCCTTTCTTTAAAAATCCATCATAAGATCTCGTTACTAAATGAGATTCAATCTGTGAAACTGTATCAAGAGCGACTCCAACCGCAATCAGCAATGATGTCCCACCAAAATAAAAGGGGACATTGAACTTGCTGATGAGTATTTCAGGTAAAATACAAACAAGTGATAAATATACCGCTCCCACAAAGGTAAGTCTTGTAAGAACCCTGTAAATATACTCTGATGTCTTACTCCCAGGTCTTATACCAGGGATAAAACCACCATGTTTTTGAAGATTTTCTGCAATATCAACAGGATTAAAGATAACCGCAGTATAAAAATAGCTAAAAAAGAATATTAAACCCACATAAATCACCGTATATAAGGTGGTTCCTGGAGATAGTTCTTTTGCTATACTTTGAACCCATGGAATACTAATAAAACCAGCAATAGTTGCTGGGAACATAATTATAGATGATGCAAATATAGGTGGTATTACACCAGAAGTATTTATTTTAAGTGGAAGATGAGTACTTTGACCACCAAAGACTTTATTTCCTATCATCCTTTTTGCATATTGAACTGGTATCTTCCTCTGCCCTCTTTCTATGAACACAATAACTGCAACTACAGCAAGCATAAGTATTACCAGTAATAAAACAAAGAAAATCGATAACTCACCTGTTCTTACTAATCCTATAGTGCTGATAACAGCTGTAGGGAATTGGGCAACTATACCTGCAAATATAATAAGAGATATGCCATTTCCTATCCCTCTTTCTGTAATTTGTTCTCCGAGCCACATCAAAAATGCTGTGCCTGATGTTAGGGTTATCATTGTTAGTAATCTAAAAGACCAGCCTGGATCCCTAATAAATTCTCCTCCACCCATCCCTTCAAGACCTACTGCAATACCAAATGACTGTATCGCAGCAATAATAACTGTTCCATATCTTGTATATCTTACAATCTTTTTCCTGCCTGCTTCACCTTCTTTTGCTAACTTACCTATCGCAGGAATAACAACTGTAAGCAATTGGAAAATAATAGAAGCGCTAATATAAGGCATAATTCCTAAGGCAAAGATTGTAACCTTAGATAAAGCTCCACCTGAAAACATGTCAAAGAAACCCATTAAGGCACCGCCTCTTTCCATTAAAAAACGACTTAAGGCTTCTCCATTAATACCAGGTGTTGGGATATGGGCTCCTACCCTATATACAAAGAGCATAGCTAATGTAAAAAGAACTCTGTTTTTTAATTCTGGTATCTTGAATATATTTCTTATGTTTTCAATTAATCTCATTTTTGAATCTTTACTACCCCTATAATCTCATAATTTCCACCTGCAGCTGTAATTTTCTCTATTGCTGATTTACTGAAAGCATGGGCTTTTATATTAATAGATTTTGACAATTCACCATTTCCAAGTATCTTTAACCCAGCTCCAAGTTTCTTTATAATTTTCTTTTCTAATAAAATTTCTGGAGTAACCTCAGTGAGTTCATTTTTAACGATAGTAGATAAATTGACAATTTCATAAACCTTTTTGAAAGGAAGATTTTTGAACCCTCTTTTCGGAAGCCTTCTTTGAAGTGGCATCTGTCCACCTTCAAAATAAGGACCTTTAGTGCCTCCAGACCTTGATTTTTGACCTTTATGCCCTTTTCCTGATGTTTTTCCTAAACCAGAGCCATCTCCCCTTCCTACTCTTATGGCTTTAGTCTTGCTATTTTTGGCAGGTTTTAAGTCATTAATTTTCATTATACAAGAACCTCTCCTTATCTCTTATTTGAAAGCATATCAGCTTCGGAAACATCATCATTAGAAGATTCTTCTTCTGATTTACCACGAATGCGCATGACTTTTTCTGGATCTTTCATCTTTTTGAGTCCCTCAATAGTTGCTTTTACTGTGTTAAATGGATTATGTCCACCCAATGATTTAGCTACTATATCTTGAATGCCTGATACCTCAAATACTGCTCTCACTGCACCACCTGCAATTATTCCTGTACCTTTACGAGCTGGATTAATTACAACACTGTTAGAGCCATATTTACCTGTATTTTTATGTGGGACAGTGCCATCTATTAGAGGGAACCTTATTAATCTTTTTCTGGCTTGATCAACTGCTTTCTTTATTGCCTCTGGAACCTCTGCAGCCTTGCCTTTACCTACACCAATTATCCCAGTTTCATTTCCAACTACCACTAAGGCACTAAATGAAAACCTTCTACCACCCTTTACAACCTTTGCTACCCTATTAATAAATACAACCTTATCTTTTAGATTAAGACCATCTGGGTCTATTTTTTCAGTCTTCACCATTCCTCCCTGATGATTGATTTGCAGTAAAACTATTTATTAAAAATTTAATCCATTTTCACGCATTGAATCTGCGAGTGCCTTTATACATCCATGATACTTATAACCACCTCTATCAAATACTACTGATTTAATTCCTTTCTCTGTAGCTTTTAGCGCAATAAGTTTGCCAACCTCTGTAGCCATTTTTAAATTACTTTTATTGGTTTTTATATCAGAAAATTCTTTTGATAATGTAGAAGCAGAAACAAGCGTATGTCCTATTACATCATTAATTATCTGAACATGAATATGTTTTAGACTCTTTCGAACACTTACCCTCGGTCTTTGCTCAGTTCCACTTATCTTTTTTCTAATTCTTTTATGTCTTCTTTGTTTAGCTAACTTTGTATCTTTCAAATGAGTCCTCCCATAATTATTTCTTACCAGTCTTGCCTGCTTTAAGTTTTATTTTTTGACCAGAATACCTTATACCTTTGCCTTTGTAAGCATCAGGCGGCCTTAATTTCTTTATATCTGCACAAACCTGACCTAATAATTGTTTGTCAACACTTTTTAGAGTAATAGTTGTCTGCTTATCATCTACTACAGCTGTGATTCCTTTAGGCAATGGAAATTCAACAGGATGCGAATATCCCAAAGCAAAAAGCAATTTATCACCCTTTAACTGGGCTTTATACCCTACTCCTGTAATCTCAAGTACCGTTTGGTAACCTTGAGTAAGCCCTGTAGCCATGTTGTAAATCAAAGTCCTTGCAAGTCCATGAAGAGACCTTTCTCTTTTTTCATCTGACTTTCTTTCAACAATTATTTTCTTATCAATTAACTTTACTTCTATATTAGAGGGAATTATGTAATTAAGCTCACCATTAGAACTTTTTAACTTTATAAGATTCCCATCAACAATAACATCCAGACCATTTGGAACATCAATCGGTTTTTTACCAATACGTGACAATGTCAATCCTCCTTACCAGACATGACATAGCACCTCACCGCCAACGCCTTGTAACCTACAATCACGATCGGTAAGAATGCCTTTTGATGTCGTTATAATAGCGATGCCAAGACTCCCCATCACTTTTGTAATATTTTCTTTTCCTACATAAATCCTTCTACCTGGTTTACTAACTCTTTGTAGTCCAGTAATTACTGGTTCATTTTCATTTGTGTATTTTAGGGTAATCCTTAAAATACCTTGCTTCTTGTCTTTAATTATCTTATAAGATTTTATAAATCCTTCTTCTTTTAATATCTTTGCAACTTCAACTTTTATTCTTGAAGCTGGCATATCTACCTTTTCACTTCTAATCTGTATACAATTTCTCATGCGTGTTAGCATGTCTGCTATTGGATCTGTCATCATATTAACACACCTCTACCAACTTGATTTTGTTACGCCAGGAATTTGTCCCTGCAACGATAACATTCTAAAGCATATCCTACATATATTAAACTTCCTCATAAACGCCCTTGGTCTGCCACAAAGATGGCATCTGTTATAAGCACGGACTTTAAATTTAGCCGTCCTCTTATGTTTTTCAATCATACAAACCTTAGCCACATATACCTCCTCACTTTCTAAATGGCATACCAAAATGCCTTAACAACATTTTGCTTTCTTCATCTGTTTTTGCAGTTGTGCAAATTGTAATATCTAATCCATGAACTGTTTCAACCTTATCATAATCTATTTCAGGAAAAATATATTGTTCTTTTAATCCAAATGAATAATTACCTCTGCCATCAAAAGATTTTGATGATAGTCCTTTAAAATCTCTAATTCTGGGCAATGAAAGACTAATTAATCTGTCAAGAAATTCATACATCCTCTTGCCTCTCAAAGTAACCTTACATCCAAGAGGAACACCTTTTTTAAGTTTAAACCCTGCAATCGCTTTCTTAGATTTTGTTGTTAGAGGCTTTTGCCCTGTAATTACAGCAAGTTCCTTTTCTGCTGATTCAAGTAATTTTATATTTTGTGTAGCCTCACCTAAGGTAACATGAACCATTATTTTCTCTATTACAGGCACTTGCATTATATTTTTATATGAAAAATCCTTCATCATCTTTTGCACGATTTCGTTTTTATAATATTCTTTCAACCTAGGTGCCATATTTAATCTATGACCTCCTTGCACTTTTTGCAAACCCTGACCTTTTTGTCTTCTGTTAAAAATTGATTACCTATCCTTGTGGGCTTGTTGCACTTTGGACAAACAAGCATAACATTAGAAATATGTATGAGTCCTTCTTTGTCAAGAATTCCACCTTGGGTATATTTTCTTGAAGGTTTCATATGCTTCTTATAAATATTCAATCCTTCTATAATAAGCCTTCCTTTTGATGGATCTACTTTAATTACCCTGCCTTTTTTACCCTTTTCTTTGCCTGTGATTACAAGGGCTGTATCACCTTTTTTGATCCTTAGTCCCACACTCCCTCCTATAAGACTTCTGGAGCAAGTGAGATGATTTTCATAAATTCTTTCCACCTCAACTCTCTGGCAACAGGTCCAAATATCCTGGTTCCAATCGGCTCCATCTGATTATTTAAGATAACAACCGCATTTTGATCAAATCTTATATAAGTCCCATCTTGCCTTCTGGTCTCTTTTTTTGTTCTAACAACAACTGCTTTGGCTACAGCACCTTTTTTGATATTACCATCAGGTAATGCTTCTTTAACGCTCACAACAATGATATCACCTATATAAGCATATCTTCTTCGAGAACCACCTAAAACTCTAATGCATTGTACCTTTTTAGCCCCTGAATTATCGGCTACTTCAAGTATGCTCATTGCCTGTATCATGATTAAATATCCTCTCTTTCGACGATCCTAATCACTTCCCACCTCTTTTTTTTGCTTCTTGGCCTACTTTCGATTATCTCAACAGTATCACCAATCTTACAAACTTCTTTCTCATCATGTGCCATAAATTTAGTTGTCTTTTTTAGAATTTTCTTATATAGCGGATGCTGATATGCTGTGCTTACAGCTACAACAACAGTTTTTTGCATCTTGTCACTTACAACCTTACCTTTATATAACTTCTTGGGCATATCTTACACTCCTCTAATTTTTTCTTGCTTGTTCAGCCTTTGTTTTTTCAGTTATCACACCAAGAACCCTTGCTATGTCTTTTCTTACAGACCTTACCCTTTTATTATTTGACAATTCACCTTTTGCAAGTTGAAATCGAAGATTAAATAGTTCTCTCCTTAAATCATTTTCTTTCTTCTTTAATTCTTCTACTGAAAGAGATCTCAATTCAGAAGCTTTCATAATACTTGCTCCTCTCTTTTTACAAATTTAGTAGCTATTGGTAGTTTATGTGATGCCAAAGTAAAAGCAGACTTAGCCACCTCTTCCGTTATACCTGATACCTCATATAAGATCCTACCAGGTTTAACAACAGCTACCCAGAATTCTGGATTGCCTTTCCCTTTACCCATTCTTGTTTCAGCAGGCTTTCTCGTAATAGGCTTATCAGGAAAGATCCTTATCCAAACCTTACAACCCTTTTTTGCCTGTCTTGTTATAGCTACTCTCGCTGCTTCAATCTGCCTACTTGTTATCCAACCAGGTTCTAAAGCCTTTAATCCAAACTCGCCAAAAGATACATCTGATCCTCTATAGGCTTTTCCATTCATATTGCCTTTTTGCATCTTTCTAAATTTAACTTTTTTAGGGGCTAACATTTTCCCTTACTCCTCTATCGATTTATACTCATTTTTGTTAATAAGGATATCACCGTGATATATCCATACCTTAATACCTATTTTGCCGTATGTTGTCCTAGCTTCAGCAATTCTATAGTCAACATTTGCCCTAAATGTGCTTAAAGGCACCCTTCCATCTCTATACCATTCTGAACGAGCTATCTCTGCACCTGCAAGACGACCAGAGCATTGCACTTTAATCCCAAGTGCTCCATATCTTAATGCTGATGACACTGCCCTCTTCATTGCCCTTCTAAAGGCAACTCTCTTTTCTAGTTGCATTGCAATATTTTCAGCTACAAGCTGTGCATCGACCTCAGGCTTTCTAACTTCTTTTATATCTATGTTTACTTGGGAATTTGCAATAGTTTCTATATCTTTTTTAAGTTTTTCAACCTCTGCACCCTTTTTGCCGATTATTATTCCAGGTCTTGCAGTATGAATAATCATTTTAACCTTTTGCCCAGTTCTCTCAATTTCAATCTTTGATATTCCTGCATGGGACAATTTATTTTTTATCTGTCTTTTAAGATTGATATCTTCAACTAATTGTTTTCCGAATCCCTTATTTACAAACCATCGAGACTCCCAAGTCCTTATAATACCTATCCTGTTCCCAATTGGATTAGTCTTTTGGCCCAAGTCAACACCCCCGCCTAAATGTTCTCATTTTTTTGGTTCCTCCGTGAGAATAATTGTTATATGTGAAGTTCTCTTTTTAATGATATTTGCCCTTCCCATAGCCCTTGTTTCAATTCTTTTCATTACGGGACCTTGTCCCACATATGCAGTTTTTATTCTTAATTTATCAATATCTATGTAATTATATTTCTGAGTTGCATTAGACATTGCTGACTTTAACAATTTCTCTATTGCTTTTGCTGCTTTATAAGGCATAAACTTTAATGCCATTACAGCATCGGAAGCCATTTTACCCTTGATTAAATCAATTACCCTCTTTGCCTTTCTTGGGGTTATCCTTGCCATTCTTAATGTCGCTGATGTTTCCATAATATACTATCCCTTCACTGATGATGTTTTTTCTGATCCTGAATGTCCTTTGAATGTCCTTGTAGGAGAAAACTCACCTAACTTATGTCCAACCATATTTTCTGTAACATATACTGGAATAAACTTTTTCCCGTTATGCACTGCAAAGGTCATCCCTATAAATTCTGGTATCACAACAGATCTTCTCGACCAAGTTTTGATCATCTTCTTATCGCCTGAACTTAATGCGTTATTAACCTTCTTTTGTAACTTTGCATCTACATAAGGACCTTTTTTTAGAGATCTCGGCACTTAAATCCCTCCTTTACTTTCTCTTTGTTACAATAAATTTATCTGTTCTTTTATTTTTGCGAGTCTTTACACCTTCAGGCTTGCCCCATGGTGTGCAAGCTGGTCTTCCACCAGAACTTCTACCTTCTCCACCACCAAGAGGATGATCTACAGGGTTCATAGCTACTCCTCTAACTATTGGTCTTCTTCCTAAATTCCTTATTCTACCAGCCTTACCATAAGAAATATTTTCATGTTCTGTATTACCGACCTGTCCTATGGTTGCTATACATTTTAATAAAATTTTTCTGACTTCACCTGATGGCAATTTTATCTGGGCATATGTTCCTTCTTTTGCAACAATCTGTGCAGACATACCTGCACCTCTTACAAGTTTTGCCCCCTGACCAGGTCTTATTTCAATATTATGAATCATTGTCCCAATAGGTATTAGTTCGATTTTCATAGCATTACCGGGCTTTATTTCGGCATCTTTACCTGACATCAATACATCTCCAACTTTAACATCCTGAGGTGCAATGATATAACGATATTCACCATCAATGTATTTTAAAAGTGCTATTCTCGATGACCTGTTTGGATCTCTTTCTATTGTAACTACAGTAGCAGGCACATCAAATTTGTCTCTTTTAAAATCAATTATTCTATATTGTCTCTTGTTACCACCACCCCTATGCCATGCAGTTATTCTGCCAGAGTTATTTCTTCCACCATGTTTTTTAAGATTAGTAGTTAATGATTCATGAGCTACATTAGTTGAAATATCAGAATTATCTAACCCAGTTTGAAATCTTTTGCCTGGAGATGTAGGCTTATATTTTTTTATTCCCATTATACTCCCTCAATTAAATCTAATTTTTCACCTTGTTTTAAAGTAATTATTGCCTTTTTCTTTTTGGCTGCCATACCCTGAAATCTTCCGAATTTTTTTAGTTTGCCAATTTCGTTTATAGTAGAAACCTTGGCTACCTTTACCTTAAAAATTTTCTCTACTGCATCCTTTATTTCATGTTTATTTGCCTTTGTATCCACTTCAAGCAGAATCTTATTATCCTTTTCTTTTATTTGCATTCCTTTTTCTGTAAAAAGGGGTTTTTTTATTATATTGTAAATTGTCTTCATTGATTTACTACCTCTTGATTACTTTGTATTTGTTTTATTGCATCTTCTGTAAATATCAAATAATCATGCGTTGCAATTTGATATACATTAAGTTCATTAATATTTGTTACATCAGCAGTTGGGATATTCCGTGCTGATAATATCAAATTCTTATTTATCTCTGATGTAATAAATAAAACCTTCTTATCCTCTAAGCCTATTGATTTTAAAATTCTTACAACTTCCTTTGTAGAAGGTTTTTCTATGTTAATACTATCGACAACTCTTATTTCAGAATCATTGAGTTTCATTGAAAGGGCTTTCATAAGAGCTTGTTTTTTCACTCTTTTAGTTAATTTCGTAGTGTAATCACGAGGTTGTGGTCCAAATGTAATTCCACCACCACGCCAAATGGGAGATCTATTACTACCATGCCTTGCCCTACCAGTGTGTTTTTGTTTCCAAGGTTTTTTTCCGCCTCCACTTACATAAGCCCTTGTCTTTGTCGCATGGGTGCCTTGTCTTTGATTAGCGAGATAATTTAAAACTGAAGAATGAACTACCGATTCATCTACCTCATTAGCAAAAATCTCTTTTGATAATGAAATCGTTCCTTTAGGATTGTTATTAATATCCCTGATTTCTATCTCAAGCATTTAGCCTTCCTTCCTAATCTCAATTATTGAGTTACTTGCTCCAGGAACAGCACCTTTAATCAATAAAATATTTTGTTCTGGAATTACATCAACAATAGTGAGATTTTTTATTGTGTTTCTTTCATTTCCCATATGACCAGCCATCTTTTGCCCTCTCCAAACTCTTGATGGGAAAGAACTTGCCCCTATTGATCCTGGCGCCCTATTAAACATTGAGCCATGAGTATTTGGTCCACCTTTAAATTTATGTCTCTTCATAACACCTTGAAAACCCTTACCTTTTGAGATACCAGATACGGATATCTTATCACCTTTTGTGAAAATATCAACCTTAATACAATCACCTACTTTTAATTCATTTTTGCCTTCTGGTATATCAAATTCTTTTAATACTCTAAATGAAGATGTCCCTGCTTTTTTGAAAACACCAATATAAGGTTTTGAAAGATTTTTTTCTTTTTTAACTTCAATAAAACCCATCTTTACTGCTTCATAACCGTCCTTGTGCATATTTTTGACTTGAACAACTATGCATGGTCCTGCCTCAACAACAGTAACAGGTATTGATTGTCCTTTTTCAGTAAATATTTGAGTCATTCCCAATTTTTTAGCAATTATACCTTTCATAGT
Source organism: Nitrospirota bacterium (assembly GCA_013349595.1). Classification (GTDB taxonomy): domain Bacteria; phylum Nitrospirota; class Thermodesulfovibrionia; order Thermodesulfovibrionales; family Dissulfurispiraceae; genus DUZI01. Next base: position 421 of record DUZI01000003.1, on the reverse strand, counting down.
TTTATCTCCACATCAACTCCTGCAGGAAGTTCTAATTTTTTTAAAGCATCAAGAGTCTCTGCAGTTGTATCGATATCTATAAGCCTTTTATGTGTTCTAATTTCAAATTGTTCTCTAGATTTTTTATCAACATGAGGCGACCTTAATACAGTATATTTATTAATTTTTGTAGGTAAGGGTATAGGGCCAGAAATCCTTGAACCTGTTTTTTGAGCGGTTTGCACTATTTGTCTTACAGAATCATCTAATAATCTATGGTCATAAGCTTTTAATTTTATTCTTATCTTTTGATTCACTTTTATTACCCCAGGACCTCAGTAACAACACCAGCACCTACTGTCCTTCCTCCCTCTCTTATCGCAAACCTCAACTCCTTCTCCATCGCTATCGGGGCTATCAACTCTACTGACACTGTCACATT
>DUZI01000002.1 GCA_013349595.1 Nitrospirota bacterium | reverse complement strand
TTTTGTTGAGTCTAGTTGAGATTTTGTTGAGTCTAATTGTGTTCTAATAAACTCTTTTTCATCAATAACTCTATTTAACTGAAGCCATGTTTTATCTCTATCTGAAATGGCCGTCTTGAAATCTTCGAATAGTTTGAAGTTTTTTACTAATAGTGCATTAGCTAAAGAAACATTTGCCTTAGCTTCTTCAATAAGTATTTTCTGATCTATGAAATCTTTCTTTTTGGTATTCTTTCCTATAGACATTATCTTATCTTCAATCAAATCAACCCTTCTCTGCCAGGTATTTTGCATTGCCTCTTTTTTGCTCAAATTAATAAAATCAGGTGAATCTTTCAATGAAAGTGCCTTCTTTATATTTTCAGAAAAATCTCTTTGATTTTCAGATGTTAATACACTTTTAAAATTTTTACACTCCGGTAATGTGGTAGATACAACAATTTTCCCTGCTGCAAGGTATTCACAAAGTTTTACAGGAAATACAGACCTTGTTATCCTGTCAATCTTATAAGGTATTATTGCTACATCAAAATGTTTTAAATAATACTTAAGGTCGTCATATTTTTTAGGTCCTAAAATGAATAAATTATCTGCTGGTTTTATTTTTTTATGGCTATCATCGCATGGTCCTATCAAGATAAAGGAATAATCCTTACATTCTTCAACGACACTGTTTAATAAATTATAATCAATACGCCACTCTGCAATTAATCCATAAAAACCTACAATAGGACGATTTTTTGACAAAACTTGTTTCATATCTTCTGGGATGTAGTCATCATAGGTAACAAAATCCTCTATGAAAACCCCATTAGGTGCCAATATTGCATCGTTCCTAATTTTTTTTGCCTCTTGAAGCAAGGCCGAAGATGTGGTTATTACCAGATCTGAAGAATTTAAGAGTTTATAGTGATCTATCTCAGAAAATGGAGAGTAATAGGGGAAAACATCTAATTCGTCGATGCAGTCATAGATAGTAATGCAATTTTTAAAAAGGTCTCTGTAAAATATAAAAACAGTCCAACTTATCCATAAGATTATTTCTTCATCTTTGAGGCTGTAAAGCAAATCAACATCCTTTATTAAATAAAGATTCTCATTAATTTCTCTGATTGGATTTGTATGGTCAAGTTCCGGCTCTGGAGTTAGAAAAAAAACAAGATATCCTCTCTTAGAAAATTCTCTGAATAGTTGATGGGGTCTTTGAAAAAGTGGAATGTCCCAATATATTGGAGAAGGGTAAAAGATTATCTTTTTGAAATTTGACCTTTTTAGAATTCTATCTAATTGAAGATGACTATATCTATTTTTGTAAAATTGAGTCTCATGTTTTGGTTTTATAGCCTTGTAATTTAAATAATTTTCTAAAACATGATCTGTTACTACCTCTACTTGATTTGATAAGGTGATTTCTGCCTTTTTGGAAATATGGGTTAAGAATTCTCTAAATGCCTCAATACCATTATACATCCTTTGATTAATTTGACTCAGCGAAGATTCAATATTCTCTAACACTTGTTGTTTTTTATTGTAGATATTTAAAAATTTCTCTGTAAGTGTATTTCCCGATGTGTCCTGAATGTCAATACAATAAGATAATAAACCAAGTTCTGATAAAAGGCCTTCCACTTTGTTCCAATAAGAAATGGCAATAAATGGAATTTTGTATTTTAGAGATAATATTATTGAATGAAACCTCATACCAATGAAAAAACTAAAATTTCCAAAAATCTCCTCAATCTCATCAAGTCTATAATCTTTTGATTGTATTAAATCTATATTATCAACCCTTGACAATAATTCTTTATAAATCATTGTGTCTGAATTGTAATTATCATGGTCTTGAAAAGAGACAAAAGTGAAGTCAAATTTGTCAGCAAATTCTTTAATAAACTTTGCAACAGCATCAACAGTCTGACTTTGGAGCCTTTTATCCAACCATTGTCTTAAGGATAGACCTACAATTGGTTTGTCTTTCCCCTTTTTTATAATGTTTTCATAACTATAAAAAACAGGATCAATTGAGACAACAATATCATTAAAGCCAAGTCCTTCCAAAATATCACGAGATTTATTATCTCTGACACTTATAAAATTACTTATAGAATAGGCATAGCTTGTAAATTTTCTTGAATCCTCTGAAAAAAGTGGTCCTACCCCATTAAACAAATATGCAACTGGTTTTTTGTGTATGCGGGCTAATATAGGTATGATTGAAAAGATATGAACACCTAATCTATTTTCAAATAAGCCATAAATGTCTAATCTGTCATAATCTTGAAATAAGCCGCCCCCGCCAAGTATCGCTATATCAATATTTTTAACTGTTTCATTTAATGTTTTGTAATCATTCCATTTTATAAAATTTATCGCTTTGTGTTTGCTAAAGGAATAATCTAAATCATCCGATATGGCATAGAAATGCTCAAAACCAAGATTTTTAAGTATTAAAACTATATTTTTCAGTATTAATTCATCTCCAAGATTTCCAAAACCATAATATCCGCCTAAAACAACAGATTTCATAATCCTTAAATCTCCTTATTTTATTTATCCTTTAATTTGAAAAAATCTACAAGTAATACTGATAACTCTCCCCTTGAAATAGTTGCAGAATCATCTAAATCTCTTAGCAATGTAAAGCTACCACTATTGTTTATTGAAGTGAGAATATCTCTTATCTCAGAAATCGTAATAGTGCCTTCTGGCATAAACATGTTGCGGCCTTTCTGATTTTTCTTAATATGTCCACTTTGATATAGAAAATATATATACCTTGCTGACCAATGACTTTCTTTGACATCTTCAAAAATCGCTTTTATTTTAAAATCCTTCTTGACCCCCAAAATCCTACCTACAAATGTAGCAAACTCCCCCCTTGTAATCTGTCTGTCAGGCATGAAATATCTCTTGCCATTAATTACCTCACCATTGGCAAAGCCATTAAGAAAAAGCTTATCTATGGATTCCTTGTATTTATGCCCCTCATCGACATCCTCAAAGATCTTTGTATTTTCACCATATAAATACCGCCTTGAGACAATCTCACTGTCACCATCAAATAAGAGCCTTCCCTGTTGAAGCCATAAAGCCCTTTCGCATAAATTTATTACATCAGTTGTATTGTGAGATACAAATAAGAGGGTTGTCCCTTTTTTAATCAATTCATTTATCTTTTCCTTACATTTCTGTCTAAATACCTCATCTCCCACTGATAGCACCTCATCAACTATGAGAATGTCAGCATCTATGCTTATAGCTATTGAAAAGGCCAGCCTTGAAATCATACCTGATGAGAAAGTCCTGATTGGTGCATATATAAAATCTTTTAATTCAGAAAATTCTATTATACTGTCAATCCTTTTTTTTATCTCCCTGTTGGAAAGACCAAGTATAGAACCATTAAGATAAATATTTTCCTCACCCGTTAAATCCATGTCAAAGCCTGCACCCAGTTCAATCAGTGGTGCAACCTTACCTTTGATGCTAACCGTACCTTCTGATGGCGCAATTACACCTGCAACTACCTTAAGGAGGGTGCTTTTGCCTGCACCATTTTGACCAATAATTCCTGTATTTTCACCCTTTTGTATGGAAAAACTTATGTCTTTAAGTGCCCAAAAGTCCTCGTATGACTGAATATTTTTCTTAAACAAGCTTAAAAAATATTCCTGGACTGTCTTTGGTCTTGCCCTTGATAGTCTATACCTGATAGATAGATCTTTAAACTCAATAATGTTCATAATTCATAAACAATCTTGTCTTTAAATCTTGAATAAATCACTAAGCCTAAAAGGCACATAAAGAGCGAAATTATTGTCACAGTAAGGAGTTTATCATATGAAAGGGTAGTCTCTTCGTAAATGGTGTATCTAAATAGATTTATAAAATGTGTAAGTGGATTGATTTCAACAATAAATCTATACTTTTCAGGCACTATGTCAATAGGATAAAACACAGGTGTCATATACATTAATGCAAAAACTACCACTTCATAGATCTGTTTTATGTCATGAAAAAAGACCATAAATGTGGCAATAATAAGCGACACACCATATACAAAGATTATGCTCAACATAATGATTACAGGCAATAGAACGATATAGGGACTTATGTTTGCCTTTGACAGAAAGATTATAAAAAAAAGGGGAACAAGAGAAAATATTAGATTGACCATTGCAGAGCATACTACCGATAAGGGAAAGAGTGATTTAGGCAGATAAATTTTTTTAATCAGATTTGCATTATTGACAAAACTACTTACTGCAATTGATGTGCTTTGACTGTAAAAATTCCAGAAGACAATCCCTGTAATCAAATAAGCAGTGTAATTTTTTGCAGAAAATTTAAACAATTCAGAAAAGATAATATTAAGGATAAACATCATCAAAAGTGGATTGAGCATGACCCATAAAAAGCCAAGCACTGACCTTTTATATCTGACCTTGATATCCCTGATTATTAAATTCTTTAGCAGATCTGAATAATGTATAAAAGAGGTGGTTTCTTTAAAAATAGTCATTTATATCTTGATAAAGCCCTTATTTAATTTTTTAACATTGCTTCTTTAAATCCTTTTTCCCTAAAAAGACAACTGTCACAAATACTACATTGGTAGGTTTTGCCATCTTTAAATTGAGGGTCATAACAACTCCATGTTATGGAGTAATCCATCCCAAGTGATAGTCCCTTTTTTATAATCTCTGACTTGCTTAAGTATAAAAGGGGAGCCTTTATGTTGAACTTACCCTGCCCTTGCACAGATGCCTTTGTAGCAAGGTTTGCCATCTCTGTAAAGGCACGAAGATATTCTGGGCGACAGTCTGGATAACCACTATAATCAATAGCGTTAGCCCCAATAAATATATCCCAAACACCTAATACTTCTGCCCATGCCAACGCAAAGGATAAGAAAATTGTATTCCTCGCAGGGACGTAAGTTACAGGTATTTGCTCCAGAGAGCTTTTATTTTTAGGGACTTCCATATCTGTGGTTAATGCAGAACCACCTATATCACGCATATCAAAATCGATTATTAGATGTCTTTTTACTTCGAGAAAGGCTGCTACCCTTTTTGCATATTCTAATTCTATTAAATGCCTCTGATTGTAATTAAAGCTCAGGGCATAGATTTCATATCCTTCATTTTTTGCAATAAGTGCGGTTGTAGAAGAGTCAATTCCACCACTAAGTAACACTACTGATTTCATCTTATCACCTTTAAATTAATAGCCATTTTTATAGCCTCTATCATACTTGACGGATTAGCAATACCTTTCCATGCAATATCATAGGCAGTGCCGTGATCGGGGGATGTCCTTATAAAAGGTATTCCAACAGTAACATTTACACCACTTTCAAAGGCTATCATCTTAAGGGGTATTAAACCTTGGTCATGATACATACAGACAATTATATCAAATTCACCTTTATAAGCCCTGTAAAATATCGTATCTGCAGGATAGGGACCATAAACCTGTATAGATTTTTCCCTTGCAGACTCAATGGCAGGTATTATCTGGTCTTGTTCTTCAACACCAAAAAGACCTGCCTCACCTGCATGGGGATTAAGGGCACATACTGCAATCTTAGGTTTTTCAATATTCAACATCAAAGATGCCTTCTCAGCAAGGATTATAGTCTTAAGTATCTTTTCTTTAGTTATTAATGAGGGAACATTTTTAAAGGCTTCATGGATAGTTACCAAAATAACCCGTAAAGGACCTCCGCAAAGCATCATGGCATATTCACTTGTATTTGATAACTCTGCAAGCATCTCTGTGTGTCCATGCCACCTAATCCCAGCCATTTTAAGGGCCTCCTTTGATATTGGTGCCGTTACTAACGCATCTACCCTGCCAGTAAGGGCTAATTCAACTGCTTTAGAAATATAAGATGAAGAGGCAAGGCCCCCCTCTGTTGATGGACAGTTTTTAGGGAAATTAGATGATTTAATTATATCAGTTTCTATAATCTGGATATTCTCTAATAAATAATCTACCCCCTGCATTTTGATAATTTCGTTGATAACTGCCCTATCACCAACAATGGTAAATTTGATTTCCTGAGTTGGAAAGACACTTAAGGCTTTTAGAGTAATTTCAGGACCTATACCTGCAGGGTCGCCAATAGTGATTGCTATCTTTGAATTCACAATTAATTAAACCATAGAATATTAAATAAACTCAAAGACAAATCAATAAACATATTGAACTTATCTTTGGGCCGATTTTCCAAAAAATAGCGCTTAGGAAGGGCTGTTTCAGAATTTTTATAGTCGACGATTTCATTTTGCTTTATTCTTTATAATGCAATGCCTTATTACAAAGCCCAATGAACTTTTTTTATAAGGCGTCGTATAGAAATTCCTCACCAACCCTTCCTACTTGATTTAGTTAAGTTCTCGGTTCTATCGCTGATTTTGGGATTTTCATTTTCATACCCTTTTTTGATAAAATTTCTCAAAAAAAATTAAAGGAGGCGTTAAATGATATATGAGATAATGGTAGTTTACAATAAAACTACAGGGAAGACAAGTTTTGCCCTCATGAAAGACAGAAAAGACAATTTATCTCCCACTGAAGAGGATTTAAAGACCTATTTAAGCATCTCCAAGATTGTTTTAGACCAAATAGGCATCAAGCTTAAAAACAAATTGGCTGATAAAAAATGAATAATGCATTTAAATCATAAAAATATTGTAGTCGCAATTGTTGATGAAGACACTGCCTTATTAAATCTTGACAGAGAAGGATTTAAGGAAAACTCTATTGAGCTTTTTACATTTGAATCCCTTAGAGAATTAACATCGTTTCTTAAAAGTAACATCCCTGATGTTATCATCATCGCCATTGAAAAGGTTGAAGAACAAAGCATTGAAATAATAAAAAGCTACAAAAGCAAAAAAAAAGAAGGACTCTTTTACCTGCTTGTGAGCAATGACTACGATGTAGTAGATATAGCATCTGAAGACATAAAAAATATAGTAGAAGACTATCTATATAAACCAATCAATCCTATAAGGCTAAAGGCAAAAATTGACCTTGCCATTGGCAAGTTTCATTCACAGAATAGGTCTCTTCAGATTGTTGACCCTATTGTAAGACAGTCAAAGCCCTTTTTTATATTTCGTTCAGTGGCTATGCAAAGGGCTTTGGCAAATCTGACAGAGATAGCCCTATCAGATCAAACCGTTTTAATCACTGGTGAGACTGGAACAGGTAAGGAGATAGTTGCAAGGGCAATACATAGTCTTAGCAGAAGAAATCAAGGCCCTTTTGTTCCAATAAACTGTGGGGCAATCCCAGAAAGCCTTATAGAGGGTGAACTTTTTGGACATGAAAAAGGCGCCTTTACTGGAGCAATAAAGACAAGAAAAGGCAAATTTGAAAATGCCCATCAGGGCACCCTATTTCTTGACGAAATAGGTGATATGGCTTTACATTTACAAGTAAGATTGTTAAGGGTCCTTGAAGACAAGAGGGTCTTTCGCATTGGGGCAGATGAACCAATACCAGTGGATGTAAGGGTTATTTCTGCCACAAATACTGATTTATCAAAGTCAGTGTCAAAGGGTATCTTTAGAGAAGATTTGCTTTACCGTCTAAATGTCTTAAGAATAAACCTGCCACCTCTAAGGGAAAGAAGAGAAGACATAGCCCTCCTTGCTCGTCATTTCTTTGAAAGGACACTCTTTGAAATGGGGAGAAAGGCACCTTATCCTGAATTTTCCCCAGAGACCTTATATATGCTTGAAAAATTGCCATGGAAGGGTAATGTCAGAGAGTTGAGAAATGTTATAACAAGAATTGCAACACTATTTCCAACAGATGCCAAAAAGGTCTTCCCCTTTCATGTACTTCAGCATTTAGATGAAACAGTCGTTGACAATAAAAACAATTTCAAGCAAGATATATTGCAAGAGAGTAAATATTATTTAATCCCCAAGGACTTGCCTCTGTCTGAAGTTGAAACTATAATCATTAACAAGACCTTAGAGAGGACAGGAGGCAATAAAAGCAAGGCAGCAAAAATACTTGGGATAAGTTTAAGGACAATGAGAAGGAAGGTAAATAAATGAATAAGATTGTAATACTTGGCGCTGGATATGGCGGTATTACTGCTGCCTTAAGACTTGCCAGATTATTAAAAAAAAAGAAGGATTATGAGATACACCTGATAGATAAAAATCCCTTTCATACCTTTAAGACCCAACTCCATGAGGCAGCTGTTAGAAATGTAGAGGTCTCTGTGCCTATCAATCAAATTATCAGGAAGACCTCTATAATATTTCATCAACAGGAAATCAAACAAATACTTACCAAAGAACATATTGTCAAGTTACAAGACTTTGATATTACATACAACTACCTTGTACTTGCCCTTGGCAGTATTACAAACTTTTACGGGATACCTGGGCTACAGGCTCATTCTCTCACCCTTCAATCTCTTGATGATGCAAAGATTATCTATGAAAATATCTCTGGATTAATAGATGAGGCAATGACTTCTATAAATGAAAATAACAAAAAAGACCTTTTGAGGTTTGTCATTGGTGGTGGTGGCCTTACAGGAGTTGAATTTGCAGGAGAGTTGGTTGATTATTTAAGCAGAGATAATCGCCTTGTTCAAGGATTAAAAGAAGTTATTGTCATTGAAGCTGGTAATAGATTATTACCAAACCTTGATGAAAAGATGTCTGAAGAGGCAACAAAAAGACTTATAAATAAAGGAATAAAGATTATAACAAACACAAAGATCACAAACAGGACAGCAGATACGATTACCCTTTCAAATGGCGAGATAATCAAAAGCTATTGTTTAGTATGGACAGGGGGGATCAAGATTAGTGAACTTATTGGCGCAAGTGATCTAAAAATAGGACAGTTAGGCAGGGTGCTTGTAAATGAGTATTTACAAGCACTTGACCATCCAGAAATATTTGCCTTAGGTGATAATGCCCTTGCAATAAATCCTACAACTGGTAAACCAGTCCCTGCGGCGGCACAATTTGCCTTGCAACAAGGTAGACTCGTTGGTGAGAACATATTTGCAGAGATAAAAGGCAAAGAGAAAAAAACTTATAAGCCAAAGGTTTTTGGTGAAATCATAAGCCTTGGCAGACATTTGGCTGTTGGGTGGTTTGCAGTGCCTTTTATAAAGAAACTAAAGTTTATAGGCTTTATCGGTAGTCTCTTTAAATCTGCTGTAGAGGATAAACACATTTTATTATTGAGAAAAGAGAGCCGTAATTGGACGAGTTGGAAGGGATAAATAGAAACTTTTATATTCCTAAATGATTTAGCTTACCTATCCCGAGACATCTTTGCAACTTCTTGGAGTGTTTTGGTTATGGCTTGGCTCATACCTCTTGCAAGACTAAGATATGTTTTGTCATTTAATTTTTCTTTAATCTTGAAATCTTTTATAAAAATTTCCTTATTGTCTTTGTCTTTTAATAACACAGAAAAATGTAGCAGAGCATAACTTACTTTATCCTCATCATATCTTGAGAAATCTTTTAAATCAACAATCATTACTTCTGTTTTTTCATTTACTTGGGGTCTCAAAGTCTTAACTTCTTTATAAATTCTTTGAGAATACAAGATTTCAACAATATTATGCCTTATTATATCCAAAGGTGTTGCTTCCCATTTTGCATATGACGATATGTTGAGTTCAAATGGTGAAGACCTATAAATTATATATGGTTGATCTAAGTGTTTTGGAGATCTAACGACTAAAAAAAGAATTTCTTGTTGTTTTAATGATTGTAATATTTCTTCTTGTATTGGCATATAAATGCTGTATATCTTTATCTCCGCTGTAGAACAAGATACAATAAAAACAAGCATAAAGATTATTAACATCTTTATCATAGTTGTTTATTCCTCCCTTTCTTTTTTATCTTTGTATATAATACGCCATGGTCTTTGGTTGAAATCATTAATTGCATCATTTAAATTATCTATAGTATTGATAATGTTTTGTATTAGTTCATCAAGATTTTGATTTTGTCTTTGCATTAAAATATTAACAGATGCCAAAGCCGTATCAAAACTCCGAGCTGATCCTTCAAGTTGTTGTATGAGCTTTTCAATAGCGACAAGGTTATCTCGAGCCTTTGAGACGACTTCTCTGATGCCTTCTCGATTATCATCTGCAATTGCCTCTGCCTTTATGACTAAAGATGTAAGCTTATCTGACATAGTCTTTAATGAAATCAATGTAATTTCCATTCTTTTATCAGTATTAACAATCAAAGTATTTGTATTATCAAGAAGTTCTGAAAATTTTTTTACATTTTTATCTGAAAAGACCTTATCAACATCCTCTACAAGTTTTTTTAAAGACACAGTTAAATCTTCTGCTTTTGCCATGATAGTATTAAAGTTTGACTGCTCAATTGATGGTATTGTAGAACCAGGCTTAATAATTGTTTTAGAGGTATCACCTAAATAAAGCTGTAAAAAAATATCACCCACAAATCCCACTTGACTGATTGACGCCTTAACTCCTTCATATAAAATAGTGCCTTTATCTAATCCTATCTCAATGGTAATAGGTTCTTTTTCCTTTTTAGGAGCAATAATTGAAAGAACTCTCCCTACACGCATCCCTCCTAACTTAACTTGTGATCCTGTCTCGAGACCAGTCACATCAAAGAGTTTGATATAATAAACATCAAAAGTATCAAAAAGCCTACTGCCACCAATAAAAATTACAGAAAGCGTCAATATTGTCATTGCCATTATAATAGTAAAACCAGCCTTTATCTCATCTTTCATCCCTATCTCCTTTTATATTCTTAAGTATTGTCATAAGACAAAATTGATACTCCTTAAAATATAAATGAGGCATTTCAGAGTATTATTCTGCAGTTAATATATTAAAATAGTCCTCTGGACAATAGTTTTCTTCCTCTGGAATACGATTTATGAAATTAACTATCTTTGGATTTTCTGATCTTTTAAATTCTTCTTTTGTACCATCAAAGATTAATTCGCCCTTATCAAGGTGAATAATTTTATCTGCTATTGTGAAAAGACTATGTAGTTCATGAGTTACAACTACAACTGTCATTTTGAATAAATCCCTTAATTTCATTATCAAAAAATCCAATCCTGATGCAGTAATAGGGTCAAGACCTGCTTGAGGTTCATCAAAAAATATTAACTCTGGATCAAGTGCCATTGCCCTCGCAATACCAGCTCTTTTTTTCATACCACCTGATAGTTGAGATGGATAAAAATTACCAAACCCTGATAAACCAACAAGATCTAACTTCATCTTCACCATTATTTTTATGGTTGATTCATTTAACTTGGAATGTTCTCTAATTGGAAGGGCTACATTCTCCTCAATAGTCAAAGAATTCAAAAGTGCTGATCCCTGAAAGAGAACTCCCATACTTTTTCTATATTTATTAAGATCCTTTTCATCTAACTTAGTTAAGTCATAGCCTTTGGTTATGATTTCTCCAGACAGAGGTTTTAACAAACCTATTAGATGCTTTAGTATTGTACTTTTTCCTGAACCACTCCCGCCTACAATTGCAGTAATCATTCCTTTAGGCACATCAAAGGAAATCTTTTTTAGAATAATCTTATTATTGTACCCTGCTACCAAATCTTTTATAATTAGTGCCTTTTCCATACTTACTAAGTAAAGTAGTAAAAAAGTGCTGTAAAAAACAAATCAAATACAATCACCATGAAAATAGATGATACTACCGATGAGGTCGTTCTCCTACCAACTTCCTCAGCCCCACCTGAAACCTGAAATCCATGGTAAGTGCCTACTATAGTTATGATACCACCAAAAGAAATAGCCTTTACTAAGCCTGTAATCACATCTTTGACCATTAGAGCATTGAGAGTTTGTTGTATATAGCTAAAAGGATGAATATTAACCGCTGTAATAGCTAAAACAAAACCTCCAAGAATACCAATGAAGTCTGATAATATAGTTAGACAAGGCACCATTATCAACATTGCAATCATCTTTGGGGACACAAGATAACTCACAGGATTAATACCCATGCTTTTTAAAGCATCAATCTCCTCTGCTGCCTTCATAGAGCCTATCTCTGCTGCAAAGGAAGAACCACTTCTACCTGCTACAATTATTGCTGTAATGATTGGACCAAGTTCTCTTGTCAGAGAGACACCTACAAGATTGGCAATGTAGATAAGTGCCCCAACTTTCTTAAGTTGATAGGCAGACTGCAAAGCAAGGATAATTCCAACAAAAAAACTAATGACTGATACAATAAGGATTGAATTATAACCAACCTTTACCATTTCCGAAAAGATTGATTTGAAACGTATCTTCCCTCCTATCATTGGGGATATAAATGTCCAATAAAAAACTTCATTGATAAGTTTTGATATTTCTTTGACTATATTAAGAAAAGATAGGGTCTTTTTGCCTGCAAAGACAACTAAGTTTTCAACCGATTGTTGCATCTTGAAGATCTTTATATATCTCAAATACCTTATCTAATTTTGCGAAAGAGAAGATTTCTTTGACCCTTTCTGAAAGGCTACAAAGCTTCAATGAACCTTTATATTTCATCATACCTTTTAAAGCCTCAACCAATGTGGCAATTCCTGAACTGTCTATATAAGAGACTTCTTTGAGATCAACTATTACTATGGGTATTTTATCTTTTACTGCCTTTAAGAGGTGCTTCCTCAATTCTGGTGATGTATGCATATCTACTTCTCCCATAGCTGAAAGTATTCTTATGTTTTTTTGATCTTCAATTTTTATTTCCATTTACAAATACCTAACCATTTTTAGTTTATTTGTCTTTTTTGAGCTTTTAAAGACAATTTCATCAAAGGCTTTTTTTATAAAATGCATACCCAATCCTCCTGGTTTTAAATCTAAAAGATCTCTTCCCTGAAAAGAAAGATCCTGTGGTTTTTCACCATAGTCTTCAATTATTACTACAATCTCCTTTGGAGAATATGAAAAATAGACCTTTATCGTTTTATCGTAACTATATTTGTAAGCATACTTTATTACATTTGAACAGGCTTCATCGACAGCACTTTTTATATCCTCTATAATCAATGTTTGTATGTCTATAAGTTTTAAAAGTTTTTCTAAAAATATTCTAATCATACTCAAATACATCGGATGTGAAGGAACTTCAATTGATGCTCGATGATTTAATGCATTTTGAAGGTTCTTTTTCTGTTTCATAACCTCCTCAATTCTAAGATTGTAATATCATCATTTCTTTGAAACCCCCTTGAATAGACATTGATGTCTTCTATAAGCAGTTCTAATAGTCTATCAGAACTGTGATGTTTTTTAACAAAATCTAACAATCTATTAAAACCAAAATGTTTACCCTCCATTCCAGTGGCATCAATCACACCGTCAGTAATCAAAAGCAATGCCTCACCTTTTTGTAACTCTATTGTCAATGGTTGATATTCATATTCCATAACACCAAGTGGTGGACCTGATATTTCATCAATTACATTTACAACTCCATCAACACCAATCTTCAAAAAAGGCAGATGACCTGCATTGATATATTCAATATGACCTTTTGACACATTGCAACTCATATATATTGCAGTAATAAACATACCCATGGGCGCATTATTGACAATGTTGTTCATGTGAGCAATAGTTGCTGTTACAGAATTATTTAATACACTAATATGCCTAAAATCACTAATAAGTTTTGCCATATAAAGTGCTGCTGATATACCTTTTCCAGATATATCACCGATAATAAAATCTACCTTGTCATTAGACAAATCAACAAAATCATACAGATCTCCACCTATCATATAAGCAGGGATGTTAACTGCCTTTATGAAAAAATCTTTTTTTGTAAAAACTGGCCTATCAGGTAAAAAACTTTTTTGTATTGATGATGCTATCTCCAATTCATGTTTTAGTCTTTCTCTCTCGAGAGATTCTTTATATAAAAGGGCATTTTCAATGGCAATAGCAAATTGTTTACAAAGTGCTACAAAAATATCCTTATCATAATTAGTCCTTTCAGGATTTATTATTTCAGCGACACCAATTAAACCCCTTCTGCCAATTAATGGGACTGCAATGATGCTTTTTGTGATAAAACCTGTGATCTTATCTGCATCACTATAAAACCTTTTATCATTCCGCACATCCTCAATATAAAGTGGTTCTTTATTGAGAGCAGTCCAACCCGCAATTCCTTGACCAAGTTCAATAGATATTTTTTTCTTTAGGGTCTCGCAAGTATCCTGATTATTACAAATAGCAATCTCAAACTCGAGTTTGTTAGTCTTATCATTATAAAAAAGTATAGAGCAAGCCTCTGCCTCTAACTCGGATTTTGCTTTATCCATGACAATATTCATCAAATCATTGATATCAAGGGTAGAATTGATTATCTCGGTAAACTCAAGTAAGGTATAAAGTTGTTCTTTAAAGTATTCAGTTTTCAAGGTTTTTAATTTTCAGAAATAACTTTCTTCAATTGTTCAATAAAAATATCCATCTCATCATCTTTACCTATTGTAACCCTTATATAGTTATCTATTCTTGGTCTGTTAAAGTGTCTGACTAAAATCCCCTTCTGTCTTAACCTTTTGAAAAGCTCTTCTCCATATATTTCCTTATGACACATAAACATAAAATTAGCCTTTGATTTAATTATATTCATGCCTAAATCATTCAAATTTTCATAAATCCTTTCTCTTGTATTGATAATCTTTTGTTTTGTCTCTTGAAAATAGGCATTATCACTAATTGATTCCATTGCACCTATAATGGCAAGTCTATCAAGGGGATAGGAATTGACAGAGTTTTTAATCCTGTTTAATCCCTGAATCAAATCCTTATTGCCAACAGCAAATCCTACTCTCAAACCTGCAAGAGCCCTTGATTTAGAAAAAGTTTGAATAACAAGCAAGTTTTCATATTCTTTTATCAAAGGCATCACACTTGTAGCTCCGAAATCTACATATGCTTCGTCAATCATGACAATATTATTTGGGTTATTCCTTAAAATTGTCTCGAGATTATCAATATCAAGAGCAATCCCTGTTGGGGCATTAGGATTCGCTAAAATTATACCTGCGCCATCTGTGCAATAGGGTTTTATGTCTATGGTAAAATCATCTTTTAAGGGAACAATTGTGTGTTGTATTCTGAATAATGAAGCATAGACATCGTAAAAGGTGTAAGTAATATCAGGATAGATTAGAGGTCTGTCAGGCATAAAAAAAGCCATAAAAGAAAAGGCAAGTATCTCATCAGAGCCATTCCCTACAAAAACTTCTTCTTTATTAAATCCGTAATAACTGGCAATCCTTTCTCTTAGTTCATTACATTCAGGGTCGGGATATAACCGAAGACTTTCATTTGCATTTTCTCTTATAGCCTTCAATACAAGTGGTGAAGGTGGATAGGGATTCTCATTTGTGTTGAGCTTTATGTATGTCCTATCATTAGGCTGTTCACCAGGGACATAAGGTAAAATCTTTTTAGATGTTTGACTCCAGAATCTACTCATTTATCATGCTTAGAGAGAATAGCAGATAATCAATAAATCAATGACTAATTAAACATAGGAAAGCCTTTTGGAAAACGAAATCCCTTTTTGCCACCCTTAAACATTTTTAGCATTTTTTTCATCTCTAGGTATTGTTTGATTAGTCTGTTAATATCTGCCACAGATGTGCCGCTACCCATAGCTATTCGTTTCCTTCTACTACCATTGAGTATATTATGATTTCGCCTCTCTTCTTTTGTCATGGAGTTGATAATTGCCTCAATCTTGACAAGTTCTTTTTCTTCAACCTTCACATCTTTTACTGCCTTATTCATACCAGGAATCATACTTAAGAGGTTTTCGATTGTTCCCATGCCTCTGATCTTTTTAAGCTGATCTCTCAAGTCTTCAAAGGTAAACTCCTCTTCAAGTATCTTCTTTTGCAGCCTTTCTGCCTCTTTTTGATCAAAAGATTGTTGAGCCTTTTCAATAAGGGTTAGCACATCTCCCATACCCAGTATTCTTGCTGCAATCCTGTCAGGATAAAAAGGTTCTAACATGTCAATCTTTTCGCCAGTGCCGATATACTTAATAGGTTTCCCTGTAACATGCCTGATTGACAATGCAGCCCCACCTCTTGCATCACCATCCATCTTTGTTAAGATTATTCCATCAATGCCAATCTTTTCATTAAAGGATTTTGCCATATTAACAGCATCTTGACCTGTCATTGCATCAGCTACGAGGAGCACTTCATGTGGCATTGTTTTTTCCTTTATTGCCTTAACCTGTTCCATAAGTGTCTCATCTATGTGGAGTCGCCCTGCAGTGTCAAGTATCACTATATCTCTTCCTTCGGTCTTAGAATGCCTTATAGCATCTACACAAAGAGAGACTGGATCTTTAATCTCCTTTGAATAAAAGACAGGTATATCAAGTTGCTTACCCAAGGCAATTAGTTGATCTATTGCCGCTGGTCTTTGTAAATCACCTGCAACAAGGAGAGGTCTCCTTCCTTCTTTTCTAAATAAACGAGCTAATTTTGCAGAGGTTGTTGTCTTGCCCGATCCTTGAAGTCCTAACATCATTATTATGGTAGGAGGATTTGGCGAGAGTTGAATCCTTGTGTTTTGTGAGCCAAGGGTTTCACATAATGTATCATTGACAATCTTTATAACTTGTTGCCCCGGTGATAGACTGTCAAGGACTTCTTTACCTATGGCTCTTTCTCTTACCTGTTCAATAAATTGTTTTACAACTTTAAAGTTGACATCAGCTTCAAGAAGAGCCATACGAATCTCTTTTAGAGCAAGGTCAACATCATCTTCTTTCAAAAAACCTCGACTCTTTAGTTTGGCAAAGATGCCTTCAAGTCTATCAGAAAGGTTTTCAAACACTGGATTAGCCTAAATAAGTATCAAGTTTATTCTTAAGTTGGGATTTTGGAACAGCACCAACTACTTTATCAATTTCTTTCCCGTCTTTAAAAAATATAACAGTTGGAATACCCATAATTTTATATCTTGATGCTATCTCTGAATTTTCATCTGTATTAAGCTTTCCGACCTGTACCTTGCCTGCATATTCTTTTGCTAATTCCTCTATAGTTGGTGCAAGCATCTTGCATGGACCACACCAAGCAGCCCAGAAATCAACCATTATAAGTCCCTTTGACTTTATTACCTCATTTTCCCAATTGTTAGTTGTAAATTCAACAACTCCTTCTGCCATCTCTTATTCCTCCTTGAAATTTTTAATTAATTAAATTATCCTCTTTTGGTTAAAAACAGAGAAGTATAACAGAGCTTAAATTATAAAGACAATAGCCTTGTATAAACCTCGCAAACCCTTGACAGTATTCAATTACAAACATTATATTAAAACATTAACAATTTCTCGAGGAGGGTCAATGGCAGGCCATTCTAAATGGGCTCAAATAAAACACAAAAAAGCCCAAACAGATGCACGAAAAGGTAAATCGTTCACTAAGTTAGTCAAAGAAATATCTGTATCTGCAAGACTTGGTGGTGGTGATCCAGAAGGCAATCCAAGACTCAGAACTGCTATAGAAAAGGCTAAAGAGCTAAATATGCCTTCTGATAATATAAAAAGGGCAATTATGAAGGGTATTGGAGAACTTCCGGGTGTTACTTATGAAGAAACTACTTATGAAGGCTACGGTCCTGGTGGTGCTGCTATAATCATTGAAATCCTCACAGATAACAAAAACAGGACACTTCCTGAAATAAGGCACATATTGTCTAAAAATGGCGGTAGTCTTGGTGAGACAGGTTGTGTAGCTTGGAACTTTGAGAAGAAAGGCTATATTTTAATAGATAAGAAAAAAATTGATGAAGATACCTTAATGTCTATAGTGCTTGATGCAGGTGCAGATGATTTGAAGAATGACCCTTATGAGGATAAGTTTGAGGTGCTGACTACCCCTGATAACTTCATAAAGGCAAAAAATGCTTTAGAAAGTGCATCAATTGAACTATCTCTGTCAGAAATTACAATGATACCAAAGACCTATGTAAAGTTAGAAGGCACTCAAGCAGAACAAATGATGAGGCTCATGGACGCCCTTGAAGAGCACGATGATGTGCAAAATGTCTATTCAAACTTTGATGTTGACAGTTAATCTTTTTAAACTATTTTTTAAATAATGCCAATACCATTTCATTTCTCTTTTAAAAGAAGGTTTATTGCTGGTCTCTTTGTAACTATCCCAACACTCATTACTATTGCCGTCATATTTTTCTTGTTTAAGCTCATTGATGGAATTTTAGGTCCTTTCTACACATTCTTTTTAGGAAGACCAGTTGCAGGGCTTGGATTTATAACTGCCATTTTTCTCATTTTCATAATAGGATTAATCTCAACCAATGTAATTGGCAAGAGGATACTATCATACATCGAACAAGTTTTCTTGCATATCCCGGTCTTTAAGAGTATCTACACAGCAATAAAACAACTTGTAGATGCTTTTTCCCCTAAAAACAGGACATCTTTTAAACAATTTGTAATAGTTGAGTATCCAATTAATGGAGCTTATACCTTTGGATTTCTTACAAAAGAGTGCATTATAAAAACCTCAAACAGTGAAAAATCTCTTAAGGCAGTCTATATTCCTACAAATAATCTCTATCTTGGAGAGATTGTTCTCTTTGAAAATGATAAGATTACCTATACCAACATCCCAATAGATGAAGGCATAAAGATAATACTCTCAGGTGGTATTGCACTACCAGAGACAACTATTACAGGAAAATAAACATGAAAGTCACTGTAGTAATCCTTGCAGGTGGGCTTGGCACAAGAATGAAATCAAATACACCCAAACTACTCCACAACCTGCTTGGCAAGACAATAATTGAGCGAACTATTGATTCAGTTTTATCAATTAATCCCAGTAAGACCATAGTAGTTGTCAACAAAGAATCGAAGAACTTGATTGATTTATTGAGCAAATATAACCTTTCCTTTGCCTTTCAAGAAAAACCTCTCGGCACTGCAGATGCCCTAATGAGTGCAAAGGAACAGATTAAAGACGATGATTTATTGCTACTTTTAAATGGCGATACCCCTCTTATTAAACCTCAAACAATCGAAGACTTTATAAATAACTTTCATAGTCAAGGTTGCAATCTCTCACTATTATCCTTCATAGCATCAGATCCTTCGGAATATGGACGAATCATCAGAGATGAAACAAACAAGGTAACAGCTATAGTTGAGAATAAAGATTGCAATGAAAAGGAAAAACAAATAAGAGAAGTAAACAGTGGTATATACCTTATGGATCAAAAAGCATTTTCACTTGCAAACAAAATCAAGATAAATACGAAAAAAGGGGAATACTATATAACAGATTTAATAAGCCTATGTGTCAAAGAAGGCTTGAAGGTATCAACACTGTTAGCAAAAGGTAGTAATGAGCTATCAGGTATAAATACAAGGAATGAACTTGCTAATGCAACAACAATTTTAAGACAAAGGGTCATAAAAAATTTTATAGACTCTGGTGTTACCTTTATTGATACCTCATCAGTCGTGATAGAGCCAGAGGTAAAAATGGGTATAGATATTATTATCTACCCAAATGTTATAATAGAAGGTAAGTCAGTAATTGGAAGTTCAACTAAAATTTATCCACACACAAGGATCATGGATAGTGTCATTGAAGAGGGTGTTACAATAAAAGATTGCTCTGTCATTGAAATGTCTCATATTAAAGCAGGTGCCTCTATCGGACCCTTTGCACATTTAAGACCACAATCCATAATTGGGGAAAATTCAAAAATTGGAAACTTTGTTGAGATAAAAAAGTCAAATCTTGGTAAATCAGTCAAGGCTTCTCATCTATCATATATTGGTGATGCTGATGTGGGAGAAGGCACAAATATTGGAGCAGGCACAATCACCTGTAATTATGATGGAAAATCCAAACACAAGACTATCATTGAAAAAAATGTATTCGTAGGTAGTGATACCCAATTTGTTGCACCAGTAAGGATTGGTGAAAATAGTTATATAGGGGCGGGATCAACCATCACAAAAGATGTGCCCCCTAACTCCCTTGCTATTAGCAGAACAAACCAAAAGAATATACTTGAATGGGCAAAGAAGAAAAAAGACAAAAATTATTAGATGCCTTTTTAAAAACTAAGAGTAATGAATTAAAAATATGGCATTCATAAAAGAGGTATTTCATTAAACAGAAATGTGTGGAATAATTGGATATATTGGAAATAGAAATGCAATCCCCATTGTAATGGATGGTCTTAAAAGACTTGAATACAGAGGCTATGACTCAGCAGGTATTGCCTATTTTACTAATAACTTAATAGATGTCAAGCGATGTCAAGGCAAGATATATAATCTTGAAGCATTAATCAAAGATAGCTCAATAACAACTTACAATGCCATCGGTCATACAAGATGGGCAACTCATGGTAAACCTTCAAACGAAAATGCCCATCCTCACCGCTCTAATGGGATAGTGATAGTACATAATGGAATCATAGAAAATTATGTTGATATAAAAAAACAACTTTTAAAAGAGGGCTATCAATTTACCTCTGAGACCGACACGGAAGTTTTATGCCACCTTATAAACAAACATTCAAAAGGACTTTCTCTTGAAGATGCAGTCAGAAAGGCTATCAAAGAAATCAAAGGTGCTTATGCCTTTGCAGTTATCTCGGAAAAAGAACCAGATAGGATAGTAGCTGTTCGAAAGGAAAGCCCTCTTGTTATTGGACTTGGTGACAATGAAAATTTTCTTGCCTCTGATGTCCCTGCTTTTTTAAGCCATACAAGAGATGTCTTATTCCTCGAAAGTAATGAAATAGCAATACTTCAAAAGGAAGGTGTTGTTATTACTGACTTTGAAGGGAATATTGTAAACAAGGAAGTCGTTAAGATAACTTGGAGCCCATCAATGGCAGAAAAGGGTGGCTATCGTCATTTTATGCTCAAGGAAATATTTGAACAACCGAGGGCTTTGGCTGATACCTTAAGGGGAAGAATCCTTCCTGAAAAAGGTGATGTTTTGATTGATGAGTTTGGACTGACAGAAGAGGATTTGATTTCAATTGATAGCATAATGATGGTTGCTTGTGGCACTTCCTATCATTCAGCAATGATAGGCAAATATATTATTGAAAATATATCTAAGGTCCCAGTAGAGACGGATATTGCCTCTGAATTTAGGTATAGAAATCCAATAATTAATGAAAGAGTCCTTTTTATTTCTATTACTCAATCAGGTGAGACTGCCGATACACTTGCAGCACTCAGAGAGGCTAAGAAACTTGGTGCTAAAACTCTCACAATTTGTAATGTCATAGCAAGCACTTCTGCCAGGGAATCTGATTTTGTCTTTTACACCCATTCTGGACCTGAGATTGGTGTGGCATCAACAAAGGCATTTACTGCTCAAATATTAGCTTTATATTTATTTGCCATTGCATTAGGTAAAGTCAAAAAGAATCTTTCTCAAAATAATGCTATATTGCTTATTGAAGATATACTCAAGTTGCCATCTAAAGTTGAGTCAACTCTTGAATGCAACAAGGAGATACCAATTATTGCAAGAGAACTATTTAAGGCAAGGGATTTTCTATATCTTGCAAGGGGTATTAATTATCCTATTGCACTTGAAGGCGCCTTAAAACTCAAAGAGATTTCTTATATACATGCAGAAGGGTATCCAGCAGGAGAGATGAAACATGGACCTATTGCTTTAATTGACAAAGACATGCCCGTAGTAGTCCTTGCCTCATGTCATAATCTTTTTGACAAGGTCCTGTCAAATATGGAAGAAGTCAAGAGCAGAGGAGGAAACATTATAACAATCACAAACAAGACAGATGATTCTTTAAAGAGATTATCAAAAGAAATTATCTACATTGATAAAATTAATGAATATATTGATACAATCCTATTTGCTGTGCCTCTTCAGCTATTGGCTTATCATATAGCTGTATTAAGAGGTTGTGATGTTGATCAACCAAGAAATTTAGCAAAAAGTGTTACTGTTGAATAAATAAATATTTCAGGAGGAGAGAACAACCAATATGGCAAAAGATCCTTTATTGGAAGACCTTAATGAGCCACAAAAAGAGGCAATTATTCACTTAGGAAGCCCTTTGCTTGTTTTAGCAGGTGCAGGGAGTGGGAAAACAAGGGTTATAACAAGAAAATTTGCCTATCTGGTTAAGAAAAAAAATATCCCTGCATCTTCAATATTTACAGTTACATTTACAAATAAGTCAGCTGAAGAAATGAAGCATCGAATTTCTGAATTATTAAATTGCCACATAAAAAACTCATGGATAGGCACCTTTCATGCTCAATGCAATAAGATTTTAAGAAAGGAAATTGATAATATTGGCTACAAAAATAACTTTACTATCTATGACGATGATGATCAGGGTAACCTCATTAGACACATTCTCAAAGAATTAAACATCCATGAAGCATTATTTAAGGGTATAGCGTGTAGGATAAGCATACTCAAATCATCTCTAATCACTCCAGAGAAATTTCTTGAAAAAGGAGACGGTTTTGGTTTTGATGAAAAACTTGGAAGGGTATATCTTAGGTATCAAGATGAACTCAAAAAATGTGATGCAGTTGATTTTGATGATCTCATAGGATTGACATTAAGACTATTTGAAGAACATCCCAAAATTTGCAACAAATACAAAAGAAACTTTGAACACATCCTCGTTGATGAATTTCAAGACACAAACCTTGCCCAATATAAGCTATTAACCAAACTATGTGCTCCAGATGGGAACATAACCGTTGTGGGAGATGATGACCAGAGTATTTATAAGTTTAGAGGAGCTGAAGTCGTAAATATTATAAATTTTCAAAGAGATTTTCCTAAATCAAGGGTAATTAAATTGGAGCAAAATTATCGTTCAACTCAAAATATACTTAATGTCTCTGGTAAAGTCATTATGAAAAATCCTCACCGAAATCAAAAGACCCTTTGGACAAATAAAGGTTGTGGTGACAAGGTCAGTTATTGTCTTTTAAATACAGAAGAAGAAGAAGCAAAATTTGTTGCAAAGATGATTAAGGATTATTATTTAAAAGGTATTTATGATTATAAAGATTTCGCAGTACTTTACAGGATAAACCTTCAGGCAAGGCTAATAGAAGACGGTTTGAGAGCAGAGGGAATACCCTACACAGTAGTAAGTGGGACAAGTTTTTATCATAAGAAGGAGATAAAAGATATTATTGCCTACATGAAGGTTGTTATCAATCCCGATGATAATGTTAGTTTCCGAAGAATACTTAACACACCTCCTCGTGGCATAGGGTTATCAACAATATCTAAAATTGAACAAGAAGCAAAGAAACAATCGACAAGCCTATACAAGGTTATAAAACAAATTCCTAAATCAAATAGTACAGTATTAAGCTCAGCAAAAGAGAAACTAACAAGCTTTCTAAAAACAATTGATGACCTCATCATGATTAATAACAAGAATACTGCTGACATTATGAAAACTATCATAGAAAAAATTAATTACTTTGACCAATTAGAAGAGTTAAGGATACAAAATGTTATGGATTTAATATCTTCTCTTGAAAATGTAACTTTACAAGGTTTCCTTGATAGAACTGCCCTTATATCATCTACTGACTGTCAGAACTTTGATGCAGGAGTTTCTCTGATGACCCTACACAGCGCAAAAGGGTTAGAGTTTCCAGCAGTCTTTCTCGTTGGATTAGAAGAAGGAATCCTCCCCTATTTTAAAACCTTTAACGAGTTAGATGATTTAGAAGAAGAGAGAAGACTTTTCTATGTAGGCATGACAAGGGCAAAGGAAAGATTATTTCTAAGCAGTGTAAGCAAAAGGAGACTTTATTCTAAAATACAAGATCAAGAACCCTCAAGGTTTATAGCAGATATACCAAAAGATTGTTGTCATTGGGTTGAAAAGGTTATGCCTTCACAAACTCCTATTGATTCAAAGAATTTTGTGCCAAAAAAACCAACAATTCCCTTTGATATAGGTTGTAGAGTAAAACATCCGCGTTGGGGTGTTGGAGTAGTAAGGGAGTGCACAGGTTTTGGTGAACATGCAAAGGTTACAGTTAATTTCCCAGGCGTTGGTATTAAGAAACTCATTCCAAACATAGCAAATCTGAAAAAGGTTACCCTATGAAGATAACGAAAGAAGAGACAAGGTATATTGCCCATCTCTGCAGATTGGAGTTTTCTGAACAAGAAATTGAATTGATAGGCTTACAATTAAATAATATACTTAATTTTATCAATAAACTCAATGAAATAGACACTAATAATGTAAATCCCACATCACATATCCTTGATTTACATAATGTTACAAGAGAAGACAAGGTGTTGCAATCCCTTGCTACACAAGAAGCCTTGTCAAATGCCCCTGATACGCAGGGGTCTTTTTTAAGAGTGCCAAAGATTATTGATTAAGAGGTAATAGTGAAAAGATTTTTCTTAAAATCAAAGATACACATGGCAGTCATTACTGAAGCCAATCCAGATTATAAAGGCAGTATCACAATAGATAAAGAACTCATGGATTTGGCAGGGCTTTTACCTTTTGAACAGGTTACAATTAGCAATGCAAGTAATGGTGAAAGATTTGAGACTTATGTTATTGAGGGTGAGAAAGGTTCGAGGAATGTTTGTCTTAATGGTCCTGCTGCAAGAAAAGGCATGAAAGGTGATAAGATAATTATCTTTGCCTATTGTATCCTTTCTGAAAATGAAATAGATGGATTTGAACCAAAGATAATATATGTTGATGACTGGAATAATCCCATTAGTTAGGAGATAACTATGTCTGATGTTTATGATGTGATAATTATAGGTGGTGGTCCAGCTGGTCTTACCGCAGCTCAATACTCAGCAAGGGCAGGATTAAGGACCCTTATACTTGACAAGTCTCCTTATGGCGGTGCACTTGCCTATGCAAGCGTCATTGAAAACTACCCTGGGTTAAAAGAACCAATGGCAGGGAAGGATTTATTGAACATATTTAGAGAACAGGCATTAAGATTTGGAGCAGTTTATAAAGAAACAAAGGTAATTGGTGTAAAACTTGATCAAGAGATAAAAGACATTTACACAATGGATGAAACCTATCAGGCAAAGGTTGTTATAATAGCCACTGGTTCATTGGGTAGGAAAACTACTATTGAAGGAGAGGCGGAGTTTTTAGGGAGAGGTGTGAGTTATTGTGCTATATGTGATTCTGCCTTTTATAGAGGTAAAGTAGTTTGTGTCCTTGGTACGTCAGAGGAAGCAATAAGGGAGGCAATATATTTGACAAAATTTGCATCAAAGGTCTTTTTAATCTCCCCTATCAGATTAAAAGAAGAAATTGAAGCATTGTCAAATCTTGAAATACTTGAGGGTTATTCAGCCCTTGCCATTAAAGGTTCAGATACAGTCCATACAGTTATCTTAAGAGATAATAAAGGGGAGAAGAGAGAGATTTCCTTAGATGGAGTCTTTGTATATCTACAGGGGAATAAACCAATCACTGATTTTTTGGGAGATTCCCTTGAGCTTTCAGAAGATGGTTGCATAAAAACTAATTCATCGATGGAGACTAATGTGCCAGGTGTCTTTTGTGCAGGGGATGTCTCTTGCACAGAAATAAGACAAGTAGTAGTAGCTGCCTCACATGGTTGTATTTCTGCCTTGTCTGCTGAACAATTTATATCAAAGAGGAAGAAAAAGAAATTTGACTGGCATAAATAGCCCTCATAATTCCAATACCTTAGATAATTCCATGATCATTGACTACATGGAAAAGGGTTTTCTTGACAATATTATAGATCTTTTCATCTATAATACATCCTATTTCCCTTTAATATTGGAAATGCTTACTGATGAAAGATTAAGAGTCAGGATAGGTGCAACGGCCTTAGTTGAGCATTTCTCCATCAGCCACAATGAGCATCTCTTAAGGCTTATTCCAGATATTGCAAAATTATTGAAACATAAAAATCCTACCATAAGGGGTGATTGCGCCTATATTTTGAGCCTCATCAAAGACCCTTCCTCATTACCCTACCTTGAGGCACACAAGGATGATGAAAATAATATAGTTAGGCAAATTATTGAAGAGGCTATCGTTGAAATAAAAGGGCAGAATTCTAATCCTGCCCTTAAGTAACGGAGGGACAGATTAAAAGTCCCAGTGAATTTATTCTAAGATTTCAAGAACACATCTCTTGCCGAGTTTTGTCCCTGCAGCTCCGATGATAGTTCTCATTGCACGAGCAGTCTTACCTTCTTTACCAATTACCTTTCCAAGGTCTGATGAGGCTACTTTTAGCTCATAAACAGTAGTCTTCTCTCCTTCTACCTCTGTAACCTTTACTGCCTGTGGATTGTCAACAAGTGCCTTTGCAATAGTCTCAATCAATGTTTTCATGAGTTTCCTCCATTAATGTAGTTTTGATATAAGTTATTGTTCCGCTTAAGTGGCTTGCTGTTTAGCTTGATTATTTCTATCAATCAGTTTTTTGACAGTATCAGTTGGCTTTGCACCTTTGCTTAACCAATATTTAACCCTATCTTCTTTTAGAACTATCTCTGATGGTTCTTTGAGGGGATTATAAGTCCCTACAATTTCAATGAATGGACCATCTCTCCTTGCCCTTGAATCTGCTGCTATTATTCTGTAAAAGGGTTTTTTATGAGATCCCATCCTTGTGAGTCTAATCTTTACCAAAATAACACCTCCAATGAGTAATCGTTTTAAAGATATAAAGGATAACATAAATCCCCTTACTTTTCAAATTATAGAAGTTAAAACCTTAAAATAGCAATAAGGAGAGCTGTTTCTGAATTTTTATAATCGACGATTTCATTATAATTTTGCTTTATAATGCAATGCCTTTTGCTAAAGTTTCTCAATGTTTCTTTTATAAGGTGTCGTATAAAATTTTTCACCAACTCCCAAAATCAGCGATAGAACTAAAAAGCTTAGTAAAATCAGCAAGTAAGATAGGAAGTACAGGATTGAGGGGGTCAGGTCTTGAATTTTGACATTAGACATTAATGGTTTTGCCTTACAGATAAGCTATGAGTTAAAAGTAAAAATGTCAAAATTCAAGACCT
>DUZI01000001.1 GCA_013349595.1 Nitrospirota bacterium | reverse complement strand
GAATGAAAGAGACTTATCCTTATCGCTGGATCTTGGTTAAGTTAAAATTTTTGAAGGAGTGTTGAGATTACTTATTTTATTGTTAGAAAAAGGGGTTTTGATGATCTTAAAGAAGGACTGATGATTAAATACTCTAAGTATTGACGAATTTGAGACATCTTTAAAATAAAAATCTTCTAAAGGGAGGCTGTCTGATGAAAAAAAGCTTAATCTTTGTCACTATGTTTTTTGCCTTGAGCATTTTAATCTTGTTTGGATGTGGTAGTCAGGAATCAACAAGCAAATCAATAAAGTCGGACTTAATTGAACAAGAATTTAAATCGAAAATCAAAGAAACGGCCCAAAAGGCTTCTACAAATGATTATGTTGAGGGAGAGTTAATAGTAAAGTATAAGACTAATGCAAAAAGTAGTGAAATCCAATCCTTTAATAAGTCATTAGGTGTGACTGTCAAGAAATCACTTGGTGTAATAGGTGATGGAATGGTTGATTTATTGGCTCTGCCAGATGGTCTTGATGTTAAAGCAGCCTTATTGGAATATATGAATAATAGTAATGTTTCCTATGCAGAACCTAATTATAAAAGATACATTAGGACTACCATTCCAAATGATACATATTTTGTTCAACAATGGGCACTCAATAATACAGGTCAGATGATGGGTGGTTCAGTAGGTGCAGATATTAAGGCACCCCTTGCATGGGATTATTCAAGGGGTAGTGACAATCTCGTAGTTGCAGTCATAGACACAGGGATTGATTACAATCACGAAGACTTATTTGGTAAGATTTGGATTAACAGTGGAGAGATTTGTAATAATGGCAAAGATGATGATAGAAATGGCTATGTTGATGATTGTTTTGGTTGGAATTTTGCAAAAAACAATAATAATCCAATGGATGATCATGGGCATGGGACTCATTGTGCAGGTGTTATTGGTGCTACTACTAATAACAATTTGGGTATTTCAGGAATACTCTGGAATGTTAAGATTATGGCTTTAAAATTTTTAAACTCTGATGGTAGTGGTGGGACAGTTGCCGATGTTGTATCAGCACTTAATTATGCTGTAAAGATGGGTGCAAAGATTGTAAATGCTAGTTATGGAAGTAGCACATACTCTCAGGCTGAATATGACAGCATTGCTTCGGCTAATGAAAAGGGGGTATTGTTTATTGCAGCGGCAGGAAATGATGCAGAAAATAACGATTTATCGCCATCTTATCCTTGTAATTATGGATTGGCTAATATAATTTCTGTCTCTGCAAGTGATCAAAACGATAATATTGCCTCATTCAGTAATTTTGGTCCCACAAAGGTAGATGTTTCTGCCCCTGGGGTTTATATATTAAGCCTCATTAATCTAAATGGGTATTTAAACAAATATTTCTGGGACGGCACATCAATGGCTACCCCTCATGTGGTAGGACTCGCAGGATTGGTAATGACACAGCCTGAATATGTGAAATATAATTTTTCTATTTATCAGTCAAGGGCAATCATTGAGACATATGTAGATACACTCCCTGCTTTTATAGGCAAGATAAAGACTGGTGGCAGGATTAACGCCTATAAATCAGTGACTGCCCTGTTAAGTCCGACAAACCTATATGGCGAATTTTTTGGACCTACAAGTGCAGAAAAATTGAGGATACATCTTAACTGGAAGAATAATGCCACAGGTATAGATAATATAAGGATTGAAAGGATGCAAATGGGTGTAGATGCTGATTATAAAGAGATTGCAAGGTTATCTCCAAACATATCATCTTACAGCGATTTTGACATAGCAGGTGAGAGCACTTATCGTTATAGGGTAAGGGCATACAAGGGTTTTAAACAGAGTTATTTGTCTGTTAAAGAGAGAGATGTATTCACCTTTTACACAAATGTAATTGAGGTGACCACACCAAAGGATGCAGGTTTTTATGGTGGTGGTGATGGATGTTCAATAACTGCTCATTCAAAGAATTTATCAAAAGAACTGACTGTTGATGTATTTTTGATCATGATTCCGCTATTGATAATCCTTAATCGTTTTGTGAGAAGATATAGATAACCCAAAAATAGCGATAGGAAGGGCTGTTTCAAAATTTTTATAATCGACGAATTCATTTTAATTTTGCTTTATTTTTTATAATGCAATATTTATAAGGCGTCGTACAAAAAAAGTTCCTTGGGCTTTGTCATAAGGCATTGCATTATAATGAATAAAGCAAAATTAAATAAAATCTGTTGATTATAAAAATCCTGAAACAGCCCTTCTTATCGCTATTTTAAGGAGCATTCATCAAATTTACTAATCTAATTCATACAAGGTATAATTATCATAAAAATTTTTCACAAGGAGGTCTTATTTATGAAGTCATTAAAGGGGACAAAGACTGAGAAAAACATCTTGACTGCCTTTGCAGGTGAGTCACAGGCAAGAAATCGTTATACTTATTTTGCAAAACAGGCAAAAAAAGAAGGTTATGAGCAGATTGCCTTTATCTTTGAAGAGACTGCAAATCAGGAGAAGGAACATGCAAAAAGACTATTTAAGCTCCTTGAAGGTGGAGAAGTAGAGATTTGTGGCAGTTTCCCTGCAGGTGTGATTGGCTCAACTGTGGAGAATTTAAAAGAGGCCGCAGGAGGCGAAAATTATGAGCATACTACTATGTATCCAAGCTTTGCAAAGGTTGCAAGAGAAGAGGGCTTTGATGCAATTGCTCAAATCTTTGAGGCAATAGCAGTGGCAGAGAAACAACATGAAAAGAGGTATAATGATTTTAGGTCAAATATTGAAAAAGGGATAGTCTTTAAACGGGATAATGAGACCACTTGGCGTTGTAGAAATTGTGGCTATATGCATCATGGAAAATCAGCACTAGAGCAATGTCCAGCCTGTGCCCATCCGCAAGCTCATTTCGAACTTTACGGTGAAAATTGGTAATTTATATTTCCTCTCACTCTCCTCTTAAAATAGGGGGAGCAATGGAGGTATATAACACATGGTAAATGCAGTAGAGTGGAGAAATGGTAAGGTATTTATACTTGACCAGAGGTTGCTCCCCTTAGAGATTAAATATATTGAATGTACTGATTACAGGGTTGTAGCAGAGGCTATCAAGAATTTGTCAATCAGGGGGGCACCGGCTATAGGTATTGCCTCAGCTATGGGGGTTGCATTATCTGCACAAGATCAAAATACCTCATATTTTGATGGTTTTTACCGTTTTATTAAAAAGGTCATGGATACAATGATATCCACAAGACCTACCGCTGTAAATATAGAATGGGCAATGAAGAGGCTTGATAAACTCCTTATTGATAATGCTGATAAAGATGTCAACACCTTAAAGAGGCTACTTTACGAAGAGGCTATGCTTATTCACAGGGAAGACATTGAGGCAAATCTCAAGATTGGCCAATATGGTGCAGAGTTTATAAAGGATGGAGATACCATACTGACACACTGTAACGCAGGCTCATTGGCTACGGGTGGTTACGGGACGGCTACTGCACCTATGATTATTGCAAAGCAACAGGGAAAGAAGATAAAAGTGATTGCAGATGAGACAAGACCAGTGTTACAAGGTGCACGATTGACTGCTTGGGAGTTGATGCAAAATGATATTGATGCAACCTTAATAACCGACAATTCTGCTGGTTGGTTGATGAAACAAGGTATGATTGATATGGCAATTGTAGGGACAGATAGGACTACTTTAAATGGTGATGTAGCAAACAAGATTGGAACTTATACAGTAGCGGTTTTGTGTAAGGAACACAACATACCTTTTTATGTAGCCGCACCAATAAGTAGCATTGATTTTAATATGTCCTCGGGGGATATGATTAGGATTGAACAGAGAGACCCTGAAGAAGTTGCCTATATACAGGGACAAAGGATTGCACCTGAAGGTGTAAAGATATTTAACTATGCCTTTGATGTTACTCCTGCAAGATATGTGACCGCTTTTTTTACTGAAAAGGGTGTCTTCAAGCCTGAAGAATTGAGAGGCATAAGGATATAAATGAATTTTAACGAGGTTATTGCTCATTATCATGAGGAATTATTAGCCGTTGAAAAAGAATTGCTCAATATCTTTCAAGGGACTCCAACCTTGTTGCCAACCATTGGCTACCATATAATCAATAGTGGTGGAAAGAGGTTAAGACCCCTTTTTTTGTTGTTAAGTGCTGATTTATGTGGTTCAAAAAGTGATAATAAAATCCACCTTGCAGCTATTATTGAAGCCATTCATACTGCATCGCTGCTGCACGATGATGTGATTGATAGAGCAGATACAAGACGTGGTAAGCCATCTGCTAATTCAAAGTGGGGAAATCAGATCGTAATTTTGGTAGGAGATTATCTATATTCAAATGCCCTGAGACTTGCTGTATTACAGAAAAATCAAAAGATAATGGAGACACTTTCTTTTGCCACTACAAAGATGACAGAGGCAGAGATACTTCAACTTGAAAAGACTGCAGACCCCGATATATCTATTGAAGATTATTACAAGATTATCTCTGGAAAGACAGCTGTATTAATATCATCGGCATGTAAGATTGGTGCGATAATAGCAAATCAATCACCTCAAGTTGAGGACAGGCTTATGGATTTTGGAAAAAATACAGGTATAGCCTTTCAGCTTGTTGATGATGTCCTTGATTATTCTGCTAATCCAAAGACACTAGGGAAAAAACTCGGCAAGGATTTAGAGGAGGGCAAGATTACAATGCCCCTCATTAGTTTACTAAAAAACTCACCATCAGAGGTATCAAGTGAGGTTAGAGACATTGTAAAAAATTATGCAAATATAAAGGATAAGAAGGCAACAATGGAAAGGATTAGGACTTTTTTTTCAGAATACAAATCGATTGATGAGTCAATGGCAGTGGCATTAGATTTTATTAATCAGGCAAAGGAGTGTATAAATATTTTTGAGCCATCTATTACAAAGCAAAGGCTTATTGCCCTTGCAGAGTATTCTTTGAAGAGGCAAAAATAGTCCAAATACAGCGATAAGGATGGGGCTCTGAAGCGAATAGCGATGTTTGGGCAACAGTTCTTTGCGGCTGTAGCGAAATGAGCAATAGAACTGTCAAAACATAGCTCCTGAATGAAAGAGACTTATCCTTATCGCTGGATCTCGGAATAGATTATATGTATTCTTTGGTGTAAGAGAATCCATATGCTTAATTAGTTTTTTTAAGGAGTAAAAAATGAGTAACCATCCCTATGTAGATTTGGCAAGAAAATCTATTGAATACTATTTAAAGACAGGCAAGCCTCTAAAGTCTCCATCCGAGTTATCTGATGATTTTAAAATCAAGGCTGGTGTCTTTGTTTCATTAAAGAAGAAAGGGCTTTTGAGGGGTTGTATAGGGACTTTTATGCCTACAAGGGATAATATCTTTGAGGAGATTGTTATTAATGCCATCTCTGCATCGCAGGAAGACCCGAGATTCCCAAAGGTAAATCCGGATGAGTTATCAGAAATTGATATATCTGTAGATGTCCTGTCAGAACCAATGATGGTTAACGATATTTCTGAATTAGATCCTAAAAAATTTGGAGTGATTGTATCTAAAGGATATAAAAGGGGTCTTTTGTTGCCTGATATTGAAGGGGTAAATACTGTCCAAGAGCAGTTACGAATTACAAAAATGAAGGCTGGTATTAATCCTGACGATAATGATATAGAATTATACAAATTCACTGTTAAGAGGTATAAATGAACGGGCTAAAATTTATCCTAGTTGATAGTTCAAAGGAACAAAGAAACAACCTGAAGTTTGCACTTGAGAAGGCTTATCGGGAGGTTGATATTGATGACTCAAATGATTTTTTAGATGCCTTAATCAAGATTCAAGAGAAAGATTATGATTTAATTGTCATAAATATAACTGATAAGGAACTTAATCATTTAGAACTTCTGAAGACCTTTAAGTCAAAACAAATAAAAAACTCCTATGCCCTAATTATCGCTTCAAGAAATGATAAAGAGGATGTTATAAATAGCTTAAAAGAGGGGGCAGATGGCTTTATAACTCTGCCTTTTACCATAGATGCTTTTATAAGGAAGTTGGCAGAGATACACGAAAAGTTTGACCGCAGGGAGCATGAAAGGCATGGATTATCTGGCAAGGTGGAGATTTCCTTTAGTGATAAAAAGACCAACGGTGATATTGTTGATATTAGCTTTGGTGGCATATTAATGAATTTAAATACAAAAGAGCCAATCCCTAATATCCTTGATAAGGTATCTATCAGTTTTTTGAACAATGGTTCAGGTGAAACTTTTGTGGTTAATGCGGTAGTAATAAG
This sequence comes from Nitrospirota bacterium, assembly GCA_013349595.1. Taxonomy (GTDB): domain Bacteria; phylum Nitrospirota; class Thermodesulfovibrionia; order Thermodesulfovibrionales; family Dissulfurispiraceae; genus DUZI01. Next base: position 25,329 of record DUZI01000001.1, on the reverse strand, counting down.
GATACAGGCACTTGATATAAATATGTCATCTGATAAAGCACGTTTTGCCTTTAAGTTTGATGTAGTTGAACTCCAAAAAAAAGAAAGACTAAAAAGTATAGTCAATGAGTTAAAGGATCTGCTCTGATCTTCTAATAGGCACCCTCTTTTTTTAATACTACCTTTATAGTTTTAAACAGTATAACTATATCAAACCAAAGAGACCAGTTAATCACATAAAAGGCTTCAAGCCTTGCCCTATCTTTCATAGTAAGTTGATTTCGTCCTGATACTTGCCAGAGTCCTGTTATTCCAGGCTTGACTTCTTTATAAAAATCAGCCAAATCTCTGTAATAGTTTGATAGTTCTTCTTTAAAGGCAGGTCTTGGACCTACAAGACTCATCTCACCCTTGAGGACATTGATTAATTGTGGGAGTTCATCAATAGAGGTCTTTCTTAAAAGTCTTCCAATGTGAGTTATCCTTGGGTCATCTTTTAGTTTACAAAACATCTCCATTTGTTCTCTTGCCTCTGGGTTTGCTTTAAGGTATTTATCAAGCCTTGACTGGTTGTCAAGATACATAGTCCTAAATTTATAAACTTCAAACTCCTTCCCACCTTTACCTACCCTTTTTTGTTTAAAAAATACAGGACCCCTTGAATCAATCTTTATCAATACAGCTGATAAAAGGACAAGGGGAATAAAAAACGGAAAAAGCAAAATTGTAAAGATATAGTCGAATATGCCTTTAAGAATCGTATTTACAGGCTCTTTTAGATTGTTTTTAATAAACAGTAAGGGCAAATCATCTCGTAAAAGTGGGATAATCTCCGTCTTTAGATGGGTTATCAAATCTATATCTGGGATGACATAGATTTTTTTAACCATCATCTGTATCTGACGAATATTGACTTCCGAAGCCATTTCATTTCTGAATGAGACAAAGGCAGTCTGGGCTGAGATTATCTGGGCAATCCTTTTTAGCCATTTTGTTGACTTGTAAATTTTTACTATTCTCCCGTCAATACTTATCTCTGCCCTTTCATTGCTAAATATGGCTCCTATCTGAAAGCCTAAATACTTATCTCCTTCAATTAGTTGAGATAAATTATTAACATCTTCCATAGGACAAATTAAGACTACTTTCTGAGTGGCAAATCCCCTTAAATGAAGTATTTTTTTTACAAAGAGCCTTGTTAGTGGTGTGATAAAAAGACAATAAACAAACATTAACAACACAAAAAGCCTTGATATCTCATCAGTCATTTTTGACAATGTAATAACTGCAAGGACAATTATTAATGAGAATAATACAGACTTTGTAATGTCTTTTGCATCAAGCCAGAAGTTTTGTCTCTTTATATATAGCCCTTGATACCATAAAAGGGACAATAGTATTAAAGGTATCCAAATTTGTCTGATGAAAAATGACATAGGTATATCAAAGATTGGCAGCCCAGCAAATATCAGATTTAAGCCGAGCCTTGTGATATATGCAAGGGCAAAGGATATGTAAAAGGCGATTAGGTCTGTAATGATTAGAATTACTAAGTAAAGTGTGTTATTCATTAAAAAACACCTTCACCTTTGTCTCAACAAAATTAGTAAAGGCAGACTTGAACTTATCCTTACTAAATCTCTCAGCATTTTCTCTGATAGTTTTTGAATCAAAACTATTCTCTATCTGAATGAATTCTCTAACCCCTTTCATAATGGCATCAACGGACTGGCTGTGAAAGAATATACCAGTCTTGCCATTTACAACTGTTTCAGAGGTGCCTCCTTGTGAATAGGCAATTACAGGACATCCACAAGCCTGTGCCTCCACAGGCACAATCCCAAAGTCTTCTTCTGCAGAGAAGACAAAAGCCCTCGCAGACTCTAAATAGTCCTTAAGATGGTCCTTTGATTGCCAACCAAGGAGTTCAATATTGGATTTTGCCAATGAACTTATCTTATCCATATCAGGCCCATCACCAATGACAATCAACCTCAGTTCAGGCATTTGACTAAAGGCAGTGACTATCAAATCAATTCTTTTATAGGGGACAAGTCTTGAGATGGTAATAAAATAATCATCTTTTTTCTTTTGATAATCAAAGCCTGATAAATCAACGGGTGGATAGATTACCTCTGAATCTCTTTTGTAAATCTTGTAAATCCTCTTTTTTACATAGTTTGAATTGGCAATGATATAGTCAACCCTGTCAATAGACTGGTAGTCCCACAGTCGTAAGTAGTGTAATATAAGCTTTGCAAGTAATCCCTTGAGAGAGCCTTGAAGTCCAGCTTGTTTTAAATACAAGTGATACATATCCCAAGCATATCTCATAGGTGTGTGGATGTAAGATATATGGAGTTGTCTTGATGAGGTCAATACCCCTTTTGCTACTGCATGGCTGCTTGAGATGACTATATCATAGTCTCTTAGGTCAAAGTCCTCAATGGCAAGTGGCATAATGGGAAGGTATTTTCTGTAATGTTTTATTGAAAAAGGCATTTTTTTTATAAAGGACTCATAGACTGTGGCATTTTCAAAAATAGTTCCCCTGAGTGCATCTGTATTTGAAACAAGGGTAAAAATATCAGCTGGATAAAGTTCATAGATTGTGCTTAAGACTGATTCTGCACCAGCTATTGTGACAAGCCAATCGTGAATGAGTGCTATTTTATAATCCTTCATAGAAAGCCTTTTTACCATTTAGTCCGTGCAAGATTGCCTTACAAATTATTCCTATTGTTGAGTAGCCATCTTGCCATGCCCTCAAGATACAATTGATGACAGATGCCATTAAGACAGTAGGTAGGTAAAGCGGAAAATACCTTTTAGTTATCAAAATCCTGTTTCTATTGGTGTAGTAATCAGTAACAACTGTCTTTGTTTTTAATCTCTTGTTTGAGCCAATTGTTGAGCCTTCTTTGTGATAGACTATGGCTTCATTGCATTGCATTATCTGCCAACCTTTCTGCTTTGCCCTTATAGACCAGTCCAATTCCTCATAATAGAGAAAGTAATCCTCAGATAATAAGCCTACATCAATAATAAATTCCTTTCTAACAAGCATAGACGCACCAATGACATAATCAATCTCTTTAAAAGATTGTCCTCTGTCAATCTCATTGATACCTAATTGAATGGGTTTGCCAATACATTTAATATACTTTCCACCAAGCCCATTTATTACCTCTGGACTGTCAAAATACATTAACTTACTGCCAATTATACCAATCTTTTTGTTTGCTTTATTTTCAGCACAACTAATCATCTTCTTTAGACTATCCCTTGATGCAATGGTGTCATTATTTAATAACCAAACATATTTGCAAGCATCATCTGATAGGGCAATCTGCATGCCTTTATTATTAGCACCTGCAAAGCCGAGATTATGATTATTCTCGATAAGATTGATTTTTTTATAATCTCGTGCCATTGATGAATCTATAAGGCTTCGTAGAGGATGTCCTTTGTCAATATAAGCACATAACCTATTGTCAAGCCACATCTTGATAATGTCAACAGAGCTATCCCTTGAGCCATTATCTATAATTATTATCTTAAATTCTTCGTAGTCTAAATTTAAAAGACTTTCAAGACATAAGATTGTATGATGCCAGCCATTGTAGTTAATTAAGATTATATAAACCATAAGATATGCTCATTAATCGTTATTCAGGGGATAGTTTATGTTCTCACCCAATATGCCTTTGTTTCCATCTTTTAGGGCATCTAAGAGGATCTTGAATCTCTTTAATCTCCTATGTCTTAAGGCATTTAAGAACAGGATTAGCATAAAAGTATATTTGTGGAGATTATAGATAATTCCCGTCTTTTTGCAACAGTATTTCTCAAAATATACCTCATTTCTAAAGGCATAATAGATAAGTCTGTCAATACCCCCAAGTATAAGGGCATCAAAGGGATTTCCATAACTTTTTCTACACCACCAAGACATCTGAATATCGCTTATCTGTGCATTTGTAATTAGAAATATTACCCCACCATTTGATGTCATACGATAGGTAAACTCCAAGTCATCTCCATAAAGACAAAAGGATTTATTTGGCAGTCCAAACCTATTGATTACGGATTTGTGAAAAAAAAGCCCGCTATATACAGCATAGGGGATAGCAATCTTTTCAGGGTAGGTGATTATTGAATGCCTCATTATTCTGTGAAATATCTCAGCTATGTGAAATCTCCTAAAGGCATTTTTTCTCATCCTTTCTATGATGCCTTCTTTAATATCACTTATATGCTCTTTCCTTAAGGCACTAATCATAAGATTATCTATGCCGTATTCTTTGCTAAGTAAATCATATGCATCTATGAGTTTGTTAATACAGCCCTCTTGTAATTCGCCATCATCGTCAAGCAACATTATATAGGATTTATTGGACTTAAATGCCTCTGAAATGGCAAGGTTGTAGCCAAAGGCAGATCCCTTATTGGTCTTTTCGCTTAAGATATTAAAAATAATATCTCCTCTATTTGAAAATTCCTGGGTTATCTTTTCGTTAAGATTGTATTTAATCCCGTTAGCAAAAATGACAAAGTTCCTTATGCCTTGTAATATGCACGATTTGATGGATTTTTTGAGATAATCCCATCGTTCAGAATAGGTCACTGTTACTATGACAATATCATCTCTTGAAATCATTTTCTTGCAATAAAGAGCATCTCAACGCCTTTGTTTTTTTTATATAAAAGTATTATATATTCCAAAAGTTCGATGGTGTTTGAAAAAAAGAAACCATGAAAATCAATTTTATCATTCCAATGATACTGACCAGTCTTTTGGATCATAAGGCTTGCTGAGGCAATAAAGCGACTTCCACGAGAGGTAGTCTTTATTTCATAGTAATTAATATTAGCTTTTTTAGCACATAGAGCCATAGATGATGGATTGTAAAGATAAAGATGTCTTGGTGCATCAAGAGCCATCCAGTTTTTTTTAAATATACTATTTTGTAGTGATTCTGAATTAGGTGTGGCTATGCAAATGATACCATTTGGTTTGATTGCCTTATAACACTTTTTTAAAAAGTCAATTGGTTCATAAACATGCTCAAAGACATGGCTTGATATTATAGCATCAAAGGCTTCAAGAGACAAATCAATTTCAAGAAAGTCACCTTGAGTAACCTTAAGTCCTCTTGACCTGGCAACATCAACTGCCTTGTAATCAACTTCAATTCCCTCTGCCTGCCAGCCCCAATTATTCATCATCTCAACTAACTCCCCATTGCCGCAACCTATATCAAGCAATCTACCTTTACCCTTTATTCCTTTTAGCACATTAAACCAAAAGTCAAGGGAGACCCTTTTAAAAGGAAAGGGTAGAAGGATTAAGCCCAAGATTTTATCAATTAAATTGACCTTTTCTTTTGTATAACCATATTTATTTGCAAGGTATCCTAATTTAATCCTTTCTTTTAGAGACTTATTTTTAATTCTTTCATATTCATGAGTGGGATACTCTGAATAGGCAAGGTAGATGTCATCACTAATGGGCATTGGGATTAGCCATTGAAGTCCACAATTAGGGCATTTATTTACATCCCAAGAGCCTTCGATAGTGCCTAAGATGTCTGTAAGGGCTTTATATAAAATTACACCTTCTGTGTTACAGAGTTTACATTGTTTGATAAAAGTTGACCTCAAAGATTTCATGGTTTTCTAATAGATTTATTGACATAATTCTGCTTAATTGAAAGAATAAGGACTTTCATGTTTAAGGTGGTTGATATTTTAACAATGATATCTTCATATAGCAACAGAAAACCCAAAAATAGCGATAGAACTTAAAAGCTTAGTAAAAGTAGCAACTAAGATAGGAAGGGCTGGTGTGGAATTTTTATACGACACCTTATAAAAAAAAGTTTGTAGGGCTTTGTCATAAGGCATTGATTTTAATGTATAAATCAAAATTATAAATAAAATCTGTCGATTATAAAAATCCTGAAACAGCCCTTCCTAAGCACTATTTTAAGGTTGGAGGGAAAAATTGACTATTGTTAATGCTAATTGTTAAGATGGTAAGCCATTTTCAAAATAAAATTTCTCATAAAAGGTAAAAATGCAAACAGTTTTAGCTGATTTAGATAAATATAAGAAACTTTATTTGATACTTTTTTTTGCAGTAATTGCAGTAACAGCGTTGTTTGCGATAATTACTGATGAATTTATTGATAGTTTCATCAGTTTTATCTTTGATAAACCTAATACATCTATCAAGCATATTCTAATAGTATCTCTCACAGCAATAACAGTTTTTTCATATTCAGTTTTTTTTTGGAGATGGTATTTTAGAAGAATATCTACTAATCAAAAGGGTTTTATTAAGCATTTATTTAACAACTCCGCTACAATAAAAACAAGACGAGATAAATGTATATCCTTTTGCAAGTCTCTGAATGAAACAAATGAATTAACAAAGGCTCACCTTCTTAATGTTGTTGCAGAGACAGACGATGCTGCGGTAGGTGTTATCAACAATGCCCAATCAGTTGACACAAGTATGAATGAGTTGATTAGGAGGCTTAATGATTTAAAGGTTCATAGTGAAGAATTTGCTAAAGAGACACACCTTACGATGGACCATAATGAAACAGCTATTAATGAATTAAGGGGTTATATAAACAAAAGGATTGAGGAACTCGAAAAAGATAAAAATATCGTAAATTTACTCAAGCAAGATGCAGATTCTATGACAAAACTTGTGCAATTACTCAAAGACATCTCTGATCAGACAAACCTACTTGCCCTTAATGCAGCAATTGAGGCAGCAAGAGCAGGTGAACAGGGGAGGGGCTTTGCAGTAGTGGCAGATGAGGTGAGAAAGCTCTCTATGCAGTCTGAAAATGCAGCATCACAAGTTGGTCACGCAATTATCAAGATGGCAAAGAGCATAGAAAAGCAGTTTGCCGAGAAATTAGACGAACAGATGCATAAAGAAGAGGAGGGCATTTTAAGAAGACTTGAGATGCAGTTGACAGCCCTTGCAGATAGTTACAGGCTGTTAAATCACTTAAATGAACAGATATTCCAACAGGTTGGTGAAAGTGCTGAAGAGGTCTCTTCAAAGATCTTAAATATGCTTGCAAATGTCCAATTCCAGGACATAACAAGACAACAGATAGAGCAGGTGATCAAATGCCTTGAGGGGATTAATAATTATTTGAAACAACTGAAGGAGTGCATAACTGTAACTGATTATTGTCCTGACAAATGCAAAATACCTGATTTTGATGTAAATGAGATAATAAAACACTATGTAATGCAGAAACAAAGGGACATACATGACTCAGTTATAAACGATAGAATAGTTGAAAAAGGTGGCAAGGCAAAGAAGTCTTCTGATAATATTGAGTTTTTTTAAATAAGGGGATAAGATGGCAAAGACAATTATGATAATTGATGATTCTGCAACATTAAGACAAGTAGTATCTGTAACATTAAAAAAAGCAGGTTATGATGTTATTGAGGCAACTGATGGAAAAGATGCACTATATAAGCTCACAGGTCAAAAGGTAAATCTTATAATTTGTGATGTTAACATGCCAAATATGGATGGTATAACCTTCTTAAAAGAGCTTAAAAACAAACCTAACTATAAGTTCACACCAGTAATAATGCTCACCACAGAATCTCAAGAGGCAAAGAAACAGGAAGGTAGGGCAGCAGGTGCAAAGGCATGGGTAGTAAAGCCTTTCAAGCCTGAGCAGATGCTTTCAGCAATTGAAAAGCTAATATTACCTTAAAACAATGTCTCTGCTCTCTGTTATAAGAGAAAGGCGTCAAGCCCATAGACAAAGGGCTATAAAAGGTATTGACAGGCTTGTATCCCTCTTAAAAGATAGCTTTGTCTTTGATGAATTATATCTATGTGGCTCAATATTAAAAGAGGGTTTTCACAGACATTCAGATATTGACTTGGTCATAAAAGGCTTGAGTGCAGAGGATTTCTTTAAAGCCTATGCCTTGTTAATCAGGGAGAGTGATTTTCAGATAGATTTAAAACCCTTTGAAGACCTTACTAATGATTTTAAGGACTATGTAATCACAAGGGGTGTAAGGATTGGATAGAATAATATTATTGACATTAAAGGCTGAGATTGTAAAAGAGTTGGAAAACCTTGAAAGGCTCTCCGATGAATTAGGTGCCATAAAGTCAAAAAATACCCCTGTGTATTTAAGGAGTAAAGGTTCAATCTTACATGATTTTTATAATTGCTGTGAAAGGATTTTTAAAAAGGTCGCCTTTGAAATGAATGGTTCTCTTGATGAGTCTGATAGATGGCATAAGGCGCTTCTTTATAAAATGACTATTAATATTGATGGGATTCGACCTGCCTTAATATCTAACAGTTTAGCAGGACAACTTTATGATTATCTCTCTTTTAGGCATCTCTTTAGAAATATCTATGGCTTTGAGTTGAAGAAAGACAAGATTGATTTCTTAATTAAAAAACACAGGCAGGTTACAAATGATTTTATAATTGAATTAAAAGAATTTTTGCTTTTTTTAGATAATCAAATACAAAAGGAAGGTTAACTGATGGTTCAAATTGAAAAAAAATCTGACAAGGTGATAGTAACTATAGATGGAGAGATGAATATATTTAATGCCCAAGAGATTACTAATTCTCTTAAAAATCCTGATATATTTAGTCTTTCAACTTTAGAGATTGATTTGTCAATGGTATCGGAGATTGACTCATCAGGTTTTCAGATTATTGTAGCACTTAAGAAACAATGCGAGTCCGAAGGCAAGGGCTTTGTTATCAAAGATAAAAGTGACGCTGTCAATACCTTGATGGAATTATATAGGGTTTCAGAATATTTATTGCCTCATGGAGGAGGAAACTAATGGATCTTGATCTTGATATAACCCGTAAGGTTTTTATTTCTGAAAGTGCAGATTCACTTCAGGAGATGGAAAGTGCCCTTTTAGTGCTTGAGGGTAATCCTCAAGATGAAGCAACGATTAATGCACTCTTTAGGGCAGCTCACACTATAAAAGGTTCAGCAGGTATCATTGGACTTGACATGGTTGAAAAATTCACCCACAAGGTAGAGAGTGTCCTTGAAAAGGTAAGGCAGGGAGAGTTAAAGATTGATAATGAACTCATTGATTTGCTGCTTAAATGTAGAGACCATATCACATCACTCATTGAACTACCCGAAAGGAGTGAGACAGGTCCTTCATCTATAGAGTTTGAAAAGGTTCTTACAGTTCAGCTTGAAAGGTATCTTGGCTTAAAACCACAAGAAAAGCCAATAGAAATAACTCAAGTAGATGACAAAGCCGATTTGCCTACACAGCAATTACAATGCATTGGTGCTGATACATGGCATATATCACTTCGGTTTGGCAAGGATGTCTTAAGAAGTGGGATGGATCCTCTATCTTTTATCAATTATTTGACGAGAATGGGAGAGATTATCTATATCACTACCCTTACAGAGAAGATTCCTATGATAAGTGAGATTGACCCTGAGAGTTGTTATCTTGGTTTTGAGATTGACTTTAAGTGTGATTTTTTAAAAAAGGATATCGAAGATGTCTTTGAGTTTGTTCGTGAAGATTGTGATATACATATATTACCACCTCATAGCAAAATTGAAGATTATGTAAAATTTATAAATAACCTGCCTGAAGACCCTTTAAGGCTTGGTGAATTACTTGTTAAAGGAGGTGCACTCACAGAGGCAGAACTCGAAGAGGCTTTAAAATTACAGTCAAGGTCGGAGGACAAAGAGGCACATAAGTTAGTCCCCTTAGGTGAGATCCTTGTCAAGGAAAGGATGGTTCATCCTGAGGTAGTCTCCGCTGCCGTTGAGAAACAAAAGAAGGCTATTGAGGTAAAGTCTCATGAGGCAAGCACACTTAAGATTGATGCAAACAAGCTTGATATGCTCATCAATACGGTTGGTGAATTGGTCATTGCCTATGCAAATGTAGCCCAACATTCAAATAGGATTAAAGATTCAGGTCTTTTTGAGTCTGTATCTGTAATGTCTCGACTTGTTGAAGACATCAGGGACAATGCAATGACCATCAGGATGGTGCCTATAGCAGAAACTTTTAATAAATTTAACAGGATTGTCAGGGATATCAGCAAAGATTTTGGCAAGGAGATTGATTTGGTCATAAATGGTGGTGATACAGAGCTGGACAAGACTGTCATAGAAAAGATTGGTGACCCTTTAATGCATCTTGTTAGAAATGCTGCTGACCATGGAATCGAAATCCCAGAAGTAAGAGAATCTATAGGAAAACCAAGGCGTGGCACCATATTGCTCAATGCTTACCATGACGCAGGGAGTATTGTAATAGAGGTTGTTGATGACGGCAAGGGGCTTGCAAAGGATAAGATTTTACAGAAGGCCATTGATAGGGGATTAATCACCCAAGGGGTAAATCTCTCTGAAAGTGAGATATTTCGCCTTGTCTTTGAGCCTGGTTTTTCTACTGCTGAGAAGGTCACAAAGTTCTCAGGCAGGGGTGTGGGCATGGATGTAGTAAGAAAGAATATTGAGGCACTTCGCGGCAATGTTGGTATGAAGAGTCAAGAGGGCAAGGGGACTACAGTCCAGATAAGATTACCACTTACATTGGCAATTATTGATGGATTTATGGTTGGTGTAGGTGATTCAAGGTATGTAATACCTCTTGATATGATAGTTGAGTGTGTTGAGCTTTCTGATTCTGCAAGAAATGAAGCCCTCACCAAGAAATATATTAATTTAAGGGGTGAGGTATTACCGTTTATAAGGTTAAGAGACTTCTTCAATGAAAGGAAGATTGATTTAAAGTTTGAAAACATCGTAATAGTTCAATATGGTGGAAATAAGACAGGACTTATTGTGGATGAACTCTTTGGGGAGGTTCAGGCAGTAATCAAGTCGCTCAGCAAGATATTTAGGCAGATTGAAGGCATTTCAGGTGCCACTATTCTTGGTGATGGCACAGTGGCGTTAATCATAGATGTGCCACACTTGGTTCATTCCTTTGAGAAGGAAGAATTAGGCAAAAAATAGCAATCTATGGTTAGTAGGTTTTCAAGAGCAGGCATCTTTTCAGAGTTAAATAAAGACATTACCATGATTCAAGAATATGCAGACTTTTGGTATCACTGATGGGGAATTTGATATAGATTTAGGAGATTACATTTTTCAAAAGTGAACAAAATGACCTATGAAGATGTAAGGTAAGAGATTATAACACAGGTTTTTAGTAAGAGATGGAAAAGTTTATAATCCTTATGAAGAGATAGCGCTTAAGCAGATTAATCAAAAGGACTGTCATTTGACTTATAGGCATAAAAAGGTATTTTTATCGGGGATAAATTTTGATAGCACATATATCTGACTGGGAATTGGAAATAAAGAACAAATCCTTTGTTGAGGCCTAATTGGCATTTACATATTTCTTTAGAGATATTCAGGTCATAGATTTAGCCGTAAAGTATCTATTACAAGATTTTAAGGGTTCTCTAAAGATTTGGGATGCCGGTTGTGCAATGGGGCAGGAGACATATACGATTGCAATTGTATTAGCTGAAAAACTCGGTTATTTTGGTTACAAAAATAATTTACGCAACCGATAAGGAGGAAAGCCCAGACTTTGGTGATATAGTAAAGTCTGGGGAATACAAAAGAGAAGACCTTGAAAGAGTAGATAGGGAGATCTTTGATAAGTATTTTGCACCTTCTCAAAGAAATGGCTATTACAAGGTAATTGATGCCATAAGAGAGAGGACAATTTATCAAAAGCATGACCTCTTAAGCTTTCAACCCATAAGCAATAACTTTAATTTTAATCTGATAATATGTAAAAATGTCCCTCTTCATTTACAACGACTTGAAAGGGTGGAGGTCATAAAGATGTTTCAAAAATCTTTTGTAACAGGTGGTATATTTGCCACAGAGCAGACCCAAAAGATACCCCCTGAACTCTCTCACCTCTTTGAACAGGTTTCAGGTGAGGGACAAGTATTTAGGAGACGATGATAAAAAGAGGATTTAAATAGCAAAAAATGAGGATCATATGTCTAAACAAGAGCAAGAAGATATATTCAGCTAATCCTTATCTCATACTTGGAGATTGGAATACCCTTGACGATGTGAACACACTAATAGATGTGGGCACTGATGACACAATAATTGAAGAGATAGAGCAGATAAACACAGGCGTAGGCAAAAAGAGAATAGATCAAGTGATACTTTTGATCACACAGGTGGATTGATGGCTATCAAGCAGAGATATAATCCCACTGTATTTGCTTATGTGGAGGCTCAAGGTATTGATGAAATACTAAAAAATGGTCAAAGTATAAGAGTTGGTGACAGGTATTTTGAGGTTATTCATTGCCCTGTTCATTCAAGTGATTCAATCTGTCTTTATGTAAGAGCGAAGGTGTGTTATTTAGTGGAGACACACCCATAAGGGGCTTAAGTCAAGATGTTACTTATGATGAAGTCTTTTGTGAGTTTTTGGATAATTTAAATTTAAAGGTAATTTATTCAGGTCATGACAAACCATTAATCGAAAATGTTAAGGAGGTGTTGCTGGAATCGTTTAGACTTGTAAGTGGTAAGAATAGATTACAGGTATTTCATTAATTAATCTAAAGTAATAAGGAGGCAATATGTTTAAGAACATGAAGATTGGTACGAGGTTAGGGCTTGGTTTTGGTTTAGTGATATTATCACTGGTCATTATCTCACTACTTGCAGTAACAAGGCTTGCTAATATTGGAGAGACCATTGACAAAATTGTCAATGACAGATTTCCAAAGGTCGTCTGGGCAAATGATATTATTGATAATCTAAATATTATCGCAAGGGCTATGAGAAACATGGTATTGGTTGATAGTGAAAGTGAGATGAAGGCTGAGGAGAAGAGAATTGAGGATGCAAGAAGTATTATTGTTGATAGACTTGAAAAACTAAAAAAGACTATTCATTCTGAAGAAGATAAAAAAAGACTTGCTGCCATTGAAGAGATAAGGGCTCAGTTTATACCTTTACAAAGAGAGGCTGCATCTCTTGCATTACAACATAAAAACAAAGAAGCTACAACATTGCTATTAGGTAAGCTTAGGTCAGTGCAGACAGAATACTTTAAGAGAGTCGTTGATTTAATAGACTATCAAACCAAACTCATGCAAGAAGAAGGCAAAAAGGCAGAAGAACTTTATCGTACAACAATAAATTTTATTATCATAATTGCAGTTATTTCTATATTACTTGCTATAGGTTTTGCCTTCTGGATTGTAAGGAGCATTAAAAAACCAATTAGCGAGTGTATGGATGCTGCAAAGCAGATTGCATCTGGTAATATGAATGTAACCCTTGATGACAGCAGAAAGGATGAGACAGGGCAATTAATGGCAGAGATGAAACAGATGGTGGGTGCAATTAATGCACTTGTAGCTGATGCAAATATGTTAGCTAAGGCGGCTGTTGAGGGCAGACTTGCAACAAGGGCAGATGCATCTAAACATCATGGAGAGTTTTATAATGTAGTCAAAGGAGTAAATGACACCCTTGATGCTGTGATTGGACCTCTAAATGTTGCCGCTGATTATGTTGATAAGATAAGTAAGGGTATTATGCCGCCAACTATTACGAAAGAATATGCAGGTGATTTTAATACAATTAAAAATAATCTGAACTTTTTAATTGATGCAACTAAGAAGATAATAGATGGTGCAAAAGAGGTTGCAAATGGAAATCTAATGATTGATTTAAAGGAAAGGTCAGGAGATGATGAGCTAATCAGATCTTTGATGGATATGGTTAAGAAGATAAGGGAAATCGTTGGAGAGGTAAAGACTGCAGCGGACAATGTAGCAACAGGTAGTAATGAATTAAATAGTAGCGCTCAGACTATATCTCAAGGTGCAACTGAGCAGGCTGCATCAGTAGAAGAGACATCATCATCAATGGAGCAGATGAGTAGTAACATTAAACAAAACGCTGATAATGCCTTACAGACAGAAAAGATTGCCTTAAAGGCTGCGGAGGATGCAAAAGAGAGCGGACAGGCGGTTAATGAGGCTGTCAGTGCCATGAAAGAGATTGCAGGAAAGATAAGTATAATTGAAGAGATAGCAAGGCAGACAAATCTATTGGCACTTAACGCAGCAATTGAGGCAGCTCGAGCAGGTGAACATGGTAAGGGCTTTGCAGTTGTTGCATCAGAGGTTAGAAAGCTTGCAGAGAGGTCACAAGCTGCTGCAGGTGAGATAAGTCAACTCTCTGCCACAAGCACACAGGTTGCTGAAAGGGCAGGTGAGATGCTTAAGAAGTTAGTCCCAGACATTCAAAAGACCGCTGAATTAGTACAGGAGATAAGCAGTGCAAGCAACGAGCAGAAGGCTGGTGCAGAACAGATAAATAGGGCAATACAGCAATTAGATCAGGTAGTACAGCAGAATGCTGGGGCAGCAGAGGAACTTGCATCAACTGCAGAAGAGTTGTCATCACAGGCGGAGCAGTTACAGGACAGCATAGGGTTTTTCAGGCTTGATGATAGTGTGACAGGTGGAGGCAGGGGAGCAAGGGTGAAGAGGCAGAAGACATTAACAGGAAGATTAGAGCAGATAACCCACAATACACCAAACAGGACACCTGTTGTTAAAAAGACAGATGTAAAAACGAAAGGTACTATTATAAATCTGGGTGAAGACAAGGGCGATGCTGAAGATAGAGAATTTGAGAAGTATTAGAAGCTTAGCGCCTTTCTATCAGACATTTTGTTGGGATTAAAAATTATTTTTATAGGTAATTTCAAAGGTTTTATGAAATTTTGACTTGATACATTTTTAGATAAAGCACCTTTGAGGGGAGATATGTTCAAACTCCCCTCATTTTAGCATTTTAAAAGAAGGTGATTTTGAAGATAGTTTTAATAAAATAATCCTGGCTTATAAAGGAGGTTACTATGGCAGTAGCAGGGATAACGGAGACAACGCAATACTTAACATTTAAGTTAGAAGATGAGATTTTTGCAGTAGATATAAACAAGATAAGAGAAGTATTAGATTATACAAATATCACAAAGGTGCCGAAGACACCAGAGTTTATGAGGGGTGTTATAAACTTAAGGGGTAGTGTGGTGCCTGTGGTTGATATTAAACTTAAGTTTGGAATGTCAAAGACCGAAAGAACTGTGAATACTTGCATAATTATAGTAGAGGTGTTATTTGAAGGAGAGACAACAGTTATAGGGGCTTTGGCTGATTCAGTGCAAGAGGTTCTTGACATAGAGCCAGACCATCTTGAGCCTGCACCGAGAATAGGAACAAGGCTAAATACAGAATTTATAAAGGCAATGGGCAAAAAGGGAGATAACCAATTTATCATTATACTTGATATTGATAAGGTTTTTGCAGAAGAGGATATGGCAGTAATAAAACAAAGCACAGAGGCTCAATAGACACGATTATTTTTAAATAAAAGGTCTCCTTTTAGAGAGAGACCTATAGGATTTTGCACAATTACAGTCTTTTTAAATAAAAAATGAGGAGGAACAAAATGAACACCGTTGTCTTAAGACCAGTTTTAGTTGATTTTATTATCAAAGGAAGGGAATCATATAATCACATTATCATTGCTTTTTTAGGTAGTATGTTGATTGCCCTTTCGGCGCAAATCGCCATACCTTTACCATTTACTCCAGTTCCTATTACAGGACAAACCTTAGGGGTGTTGGTTGTAGGCACTATGCTTGGTGCCAAAAGAGGCGCCTTAAGTGCGATTTTTTATATAATCGAAGCCGTAATGGGGCTCCCTGTATTTGCTGGATTTAAGGGAGGGTTCCATCATTTATTAGGTCCAACAGGTGGATATATAATTGGATTTGTACCTGCAGCCTATATTGTGGGTTATTTTGCCCAAAGGGGTTGGGATAGAAATCCATTAAAGGCAGTTATGTCAATATTAGCTGGCAATTTGGTCATTTATATTTTTGGATTATCGGTTTTATCTATTTATGTGGGTAGGGAATCCCTTTTGCAGTTGGGATTTTATCCCTTTGTGGTGGGGGATTTGATTAAGATTACCTTGTTTGCCTTGTCAATTCCTCTAATTTGGAAAGGTATAAATAATAGATAATGGCTGTCAAAAAGGGATTAGAACTTGATATTGATGATAATATTCCAAAATCTTTCTATACAGGTTATACTCTTACAGAAAAAGACTTTAAAAGATTAAGCGATTTTATAGAGTCAAATCTTGGTGTCAAGATGCCTCCTGCTAAGAAGACGCTCCTGGAGTCAAGGTTACAAAAGCGAGTAAGGGCGCTTCATTTAAATTCGTTTTCAGATTATTGTGATTATGTTTTCAGTCCTGAAGGGATGAAAGATGAACTCATACACATGATTGATCTTGTTACGACACACAAGACTGAATTCTTTAGGGAGGCTGAACAATTTGACTTTTTAATAAGATCAGCGTTGCCAGATTTGGTAATAAATTACCATAGCGGTATTAAAGAGCCTTTTGTCATATGGAGTGCGGGGTGTTCTACTGGCGAAGAGCCTTATACGATTGCTATGGTTTTAAATGAGTTCAAAGAAAGGTGTCAGGGAAAGGGCTTTGATTTCCTTATTATTGCCTCAGATATATCTCAAAGGGTTCTTGAAATAGGCAAAAGAGGTATATATGAGGATGATAAGATTGGTGGAATACCCATAGATTTGAGAAAAAAATATCTACTAAAGAGCAAGGATAGGTCGAGAGGACTTGTCAGATTTGTGCCTGAATTAAGGTCAAAGATAAGATTTAGGGTTTTAAATTTTATGGATACAGACTTTTGTTTTCGTGAACCCCTTGATATTATATTTTGTAGGAATGTCGTTATATATTTTGACAAAGAAACTCAAGAGAGACTTTTTATGAGATTTTATAATTGTCTAAAAGAAGGTGGTTTTTTGTTCATTGGTCATTCAGAGACGATGAGTGGTATGAATTTGCCATATACAAGGGTCTCAAACTCAGTATATAGGAAGTTATAAATGAGCAAGATAAAGGTATTAATAGTTGATGATTCTGCCGTAGTAAGGCAGACACTTCAAAGTATTATAAATTCTGATCCTCATTTGGAGGTGCTTGATACTGCCTCTGATCCTTTTTTAGCTGTTCAAAAGATTCAAAACGAAGTCCCTGATGTTATTACCCTTGATATTGAAATGCCAAAGATGGATGGTCTGACATTTTTACATAAGATAATGAGTCAGCATCCAATACCTGTAATAATAATTTCAAGTCTTGCAGAACAAGGCTCAGACACAGCCCTAAAGGCACTTGAGTATGGTGCAGTTGATATTATTCAAAAGCCAAAGCTTGGCACAAAACAGTTTTTTGAAGAGTCAAGGATTATCATCTGTGATGCTATAAAGGCTGCTGCAAAGGCTAAATTAAAGCTTGTTCCTTCCAAGATGCTTACGCCTCAACCCAAACTTACCGCTGATGCAGTTATAAGCAAGGTCAAATCAAAGGCAATGATTCAGACTACAGAAAAGGTTATTGTGGTAGGTGCATCAACAGGGGGCACAGAGGCACTAAAGGTCTTCCTTGAAGCCTTTCCTATGGATGCACCAGGTATTGTGATAGTTCAGCACATGCCAGAGAAGTTTACCGCTGCCTTTGCAAATAGGCTTGACCAAACTTGTAAGATTTCTGTAAAAGAGGCAGAAGATAATGACACTGTCTTAAGGGGAAGGGCATTGATTGCACCTGGCAATAGGCATATGCTACTTAAGAGAAGTGGAGCAAGGTATTATGTGGAGGTTAAAGATGGTCCATTAGTCAGCAGGCATAGACCATCGGTAGATGTTTTGTTTAGATCTGCAGCCCAGTATGCAGGTAAGAATGCAGTTGGTGTAATACTCACAGGTATGGGTGATGATGGTGCAAGGGGGATGCTGGAGATGAAGGAATCTGGCGCTTGCAATATTGCGCAAGATGAAGACAGTTGTGTAGTCTTTGGCATGCCTAAAGAGGCTATCAAAAGAGGGGCTGTTGATAAGGTACTGCCACTTGAAAAAATTGCCCAAGAGGTGCTTCGTAGTTGTTCACAGTGAATATAATAAAAGGGGTATCAGAGGGAAAGTAATAACTTTAAAATGGCGATAGGAAGGGTTGTTTCAGGCTTTTTATAATCGACAAACTTTATTTAATTTTGCTTTTTATTCATTATAATGAAATGCCTTATGACAAAGCCCGAGGAACTTTTTTATAAGGTATCGTATAAAAATCCTTCACAGCCCTTCCTATCTTACTTGCTGATTTTATTAAGCTTTTTAGTTCTATCGCCTATTTTGGGGTAAATTTTTAGAACAATGAAGACAGTTTTTTGTTCTTAAATAAATATAATGGTTGTGTTCACTGTGGTAGTTTATTGCCATATTATTCGCTATAACGGGAGGTTATAAATGAGGAAGTACAAAATTTTTTCACCTATGACTTTTGTCGCATTATTCATCTTTAGTATTATTGCTGTAATAGTCACAGGTTTTTATTCTGACTGGTTGTTTTTTATAGAGACAGGGTATGTGGATGTATTTATAAAAACTCTTTCATATAAAGCCTTGTCTGGTTTTATCTTTGGTATTGTTTTCCTCGTTTTTGCCCTCTTTAATCTATTCATTGCAAGGACTATACAGTTTCCTGAAAGGGCTTCTTTGAGTATTGATGGGATGGTGTTGCCTATTAAAATTGAAGGCCTTGAGAAGTTAATTATGCCACTTTCTTATATTGTTATCATTATTATCACATTACTAACAGGCCAATGGGGTGCATTGAGATGGGAAGAGTTGCTCCTTTTCATTAATACTGTTGAAATGAAGACATTAGATCCAATATTTCAAAAAGACCTTGGCTTTTATTTATTTGAATTATCCTTTATGGATTCCTTGAGGGGTTTTCTTAGTTTTACATTTTTATCAACCCTTGCAATCATTGCAATTAATTATCTTCTAAGGGGTGGTATAGTTTTTACAGGGACATTCTTTTTGATAAATAAGAGAGTCAAGACCCATGTCCTAATACTTGCAGGTATGTTTATCTGCGTATTAGGTCTTGGTTTTTACATTAATTCCTTTAAACTCCTTTATTCAACATCAACGGTTGTCTCTGGGGCAGGATATACTGATATTAATGCAAGGCTTATAGCCCTTCGGGCACTTGCTTTTATGACACCTATATCAGCGGTCATATTTATTGTGGCAGCTTTGAGAGGGGCTTTTAAGATTGCAATGATGCCAATTCTTGTTACCGCAGTAATATATATTGCTGGATTGATAGCCTATCCCATGTTGCTTCAAAAGTTAAAGGTCTCTCCAAATGAACTTGCCCTTGAGATGCCATATATTCAACACAGCATAAACTTTACCCGAAAGGGTTTTGACCTTGACAGAATAGAGGTTATTCCCTTTGATGTGGACTATAATCTTACAGCAAGAGACATTGAGAAAAACGAGGCAACTATTAAGAACATTCGCCTCTGGGATCATTCGCCACTTTTAAGAACCTATAGCCAGCTTCAGCAGATAAGGACTTATTACAGATTTGCCGATGTTGACAATGATAGATATACCATCAATGGTGAATATATTCAGGTTATGCTTTCACCACGCGAGTTGTCTTATAACGACTTGCCAAGCAAGTCATGGATTAACGAAAGGCTTATTTTTACTCATGGAAATGGCATTACTATGGGACCGGTTAGCAGGATCAGCAAAGAAGGATTACCTGAATTTATCATCAAAGACATACCCCCTGTAAGCACAGCAGATATAAAGGTGACGAGGCCAGAGATTTATTATGGTGAGATGTCAAACGATTATGTGATTGTCAAAACAAAGGTGCCAGAGTTTAGTTATCCTACTTCTACTGACAATGTCTATACCTCTTACAAGGGGATAGGTGGAGTGCCCATTGATTCAATATTAAGAAGGGTATTATTTTCTATAAGATTTGCCACAGAGAAGATATTACTTTCAACAGATATTACCAGTGAGAGTAGGATTCTCTATAACAGAAATATATCGCAAAGGGTGAAAAAATTAGCACCCTTTTTAATCTTTGATAAGGACCCCTATCTCGTTGTTACAAAGGAAGGACACCTTGTCTGGATTATTGATGCCTATACAGTTACAGACAGATTCCCCTATTCAAAGCTGATAAATAGAAACATAAACTATATCAGAAACTCTGTAAAGACAACTGTTGATGCCTATAATGGCTCTGTCAAATTTTACATAAGTGACAATAGTGATTCTCTTATAAGGGTTTATTCAAAGATATTCCCTCAACTCTTTAAATCACTAAAAGACATGCCTGATGATCTTAGAAGCCATATCAGATACCCACAGATGATGTTACAGGTGCAGGCACAGATGCTCTCAGCCTATCACATGACTGACCCAAAGGTTTTTTATAACAAGGAAAACCTCTGGGAGATACCAACCTTTGCAGATAAGCCTATGGAGCCTTACTACACGATTATGAAATTGCCGGGTGGCAAAAAAGAAGAATATATTTTGTTGCTTCCTTATGTCCCTGCAAAGAGGGATAACTTAGCCGCATGGCTTGCTGCAAGGTGTGATGGTGAAAATTATGGAAAGATTATAGTATATACCTTCCCAAGAGACAGACTTATCTATGGACCCAAACAGGTTGATGCAAGGATAAATCAGGACTCTTACATTTCTCAACAACTCACCCTCTGGGGGCAAAGGGGTTCTCAAGTTATAAGGGGTAGTCTCCTTGTAATTCCTATTGAAAAATCACTACTTTACGTGCAACCCCTTTATCTTTCTGCATCTGATAAAGTTGGTTTGCCTGAACTAAGAAGGGTCATTGTTTCATATGAAAATGAAGTGGTTATGGAAGAAAACCTTGAAAGTGCCCTTCAAAGACTTTTTGGTTCAAAAAAATCAGTGAAGGTTGATGACAAAAAGGCACCTGATAAGATCCCTGCAGGGACTAATCTCTCAAGGGAGGCATTAAAGAGCTTTGAAAGGGCTATTGAGATGCAGAGACAGGGTAATTGGGCAAAGTATGGTGAAGAACTTAAGCGATTAGAAGACATACTAAGAGAGATGTCAAGACAGTAGTTGAAGTCCTAAATTGACGATTGTGAATACAGAAGTCCTTTTAAAGCTTAGCTCTTTAGTTAATGAACAATTAGGTCTTTATTATCAAGAAAATCGTATAAAAGAATTTGAGCAGAGACTAAAGGCCTTCATGAAAGAAAAGGGTATAAAGGACTATGACAGACTTCTTCTTCTACTCTCTGAAAGATCTCTTGACAGAAACGATTTGACAACATTAGCTCAATATCTAACAGTAGGAGAGACCTTTTTCATGAGGGATATGAAATCCTTTCAGATACTTCAAGATAATATAATTCCAGAGATAGTCAGAGACAAAAAAAATTTATCCCATAAAGAAATAAATATTCTAAGTGCTGGTTGTTCTACAGGTGAGGAACCATATTCTATTGCAATAATTATTGACAAGTTAAGCTCTATCCTTAAAGGTTGGGATATAAAAATCATGGCTTTCGATATTAATTCGGCTTCCCTTGATAAAGCCAAATCAGGCATTTATAAAGAATGGTCTTTTAGGGGGGCACCAGAGTGGTTAAAGAAGGAACATTTTGTAGAAATAAAGAAAGGTCTCTATGAAATTTCTCCAAAATTAAAGAGGTTTGTTGAGTTTTATCAATTTAACCTTGCATCAGAAAGTGATAGGCAGTCAAAAAAATTATGCCTCTATGATGTGATTTTTTGTAGAAATGTCATAATGTATTTTAACGAAGCACTTAGGACAAAGGTGTTGGATTTTCTCACTAATCTACTATTTGTCAATGGATGGCTTATAACATCACCAGTAGATATGCAGGCATATAGCAATTCATATCTAAATCCAATAAGTTTTGATGGCTATGTGGTCTTTAAAAAACAGCCCAAGTTATTAAAAGTAGATACAAAATCAGTTAATTCAACTACTTCAGATAAAATTGATAATTTATTGGATCAGTTTGATTTAAAATCTTATAAACTTAATCAGTCTGTTGATATTACTAAAGAAGTAAAGAGATATGAGAGAGTATCAAAAAAATCAAAGGGTACCCACACAAAAAACATTCCCGTTGAGTCTTCTAATGGAGAAAAGGATGGTTTATTAAGTAATCTCTTAAAAAAGGCACAGGATAAGGCAAACTCAGGGCTTTTAGATGAAGCCCTTGCAATTTTAAATAAGGCAATTAATATTAACAAACTTGATTTAAAAGCCTACTTTTTAAAGGCTGTTATCTTAGAAGAAAGTGGTAATTTGCTGGGCGCTTTAGAGACCTGGAGAAATGTTTTATATATCAAAAATGATTTAGTCTCTGTAAGATTTAGACTTGCTAATTTATTATTGAGGTCTCATAAAAAAGAAGAGGCTTTAAAGGAGTTTCAAAATGTTATTGACTCTCTTGCCATGACAGACAAAGAACAGGTTATTGAAGACTTAGAGATGAATGTAGGAAGGATACTTGAATTATCTCATTCACATATAAAGGAGATAAAGATTAAATGAAAAAAGAGGACATATTAAGAAAGAGGGCACAATTAATTAGCAGGGAAAGGACAATAAAGGATGACAGTAGAAAGGAGATAGAGGTGCTTGATTTTGTCCTTTGTGGTGAAAGATATGCCTTTGAGACAAAATTTATAAAGGAGGTTTTTGTCACTTATGATGTCATTAAGGTTCCATCTTCTCCAGCTTTTCTTTTTGGTGTAGTTAATTATAGGGGGCTTATATTGCCTATTATTGATTTAAGAGTAATCTTTGGCATATCTTGTAGAGATAATGATGAAAAAAGTAAATTAATAATAATCTCTTGCGATGAGTTTGTAACTTCTATTATAGTTGATAAAATAGGATTAGTCCAAAAAATAAAGGAAGATTCTATTGATACAAACATCCCAACTCTAAGTTCCTATCCAGAGGGATATGTGAGAGGTATTTCAAAGGGGAATATAGTTATCTTAGAGGCAAAGGCCTTTATTGATGACAAAAGTCTGATTATTAATGAATCGGTATGACTTAAGGTGTTTCAGATTTTTAAAGTTCCCTTATTTTGCCACAATAAAAAGATATAGACCACATAAATGGCGAGTAATAAAAATCCCTTTTTCCTGCTTATAAATCCATCTTTATATGGATAAGTAATAAGGATTGTAACAACCCCAAAAATCAGGGTTATTAATACCTCATTCCAATTAAATACTATAGGAGAGATAAGCGCTGAGACAGATACAATAAAGCCACCATTGAAAATGTTACTGCCAAGGATTGTTCCAAGTCCTACCTCATCATGTCCCTTTAATTTGGCAATTACAGTGGTGGCAAGTTCAGGTGTTGATGTACCGATTGCAACAATTATAGCCCCAACTATGAATTTGTCAATACCTAAGGAAATGGCTATTGCACCTGCACCAGTTACTATGAATTTACCAGATACAAACAAGATGGCCAATCCTGAAAGGGTAATCATCAATACCTTGATAATGTTGTGTTCACCAATGATTTTATCTGTCAAATCTCTTTGTTTTTTTGCCTCAATAACAGTCAAGGTTAACCATATTACGAAGTAAAGGAGTATTAACACTGCCTCTATCCTTGATAAGACTCCATCATAGGCAAAAAAAGCAGTAATTATTGGGATTAACAATGCAGAAGGGAAATCTCTCTTTATACTTTCACGATTTGATTGGATTCCAGATATACAGAGCGTAATGCCAAGTATCAGGGCAACATTTAATAAATTACTACCAAGTGCATCACCGAGTGCTATATCTGATTGGTTAGTAAGGCCTGAATTTATAGCTACAGAAAGCTCTGGACTTGATGTGCCAAAGGCAGCCACAGTGGCTCCAATTATACCTGGCGAAATCCTTGCCCAATGGGCAATCCCCACAGAGCCACGAACAAAGAATTCCCCACCAATACAAGCCAAAATAAAACCAAGTAACAAATAAGCAAAATCAGTAATCATTATATTTATACCTTAATTTTTTCATTAATAACTCTTTAAGGGTTCACTGTCTTTTCTTGAAAACCCTTGCATTCCTCACCAGATGTAGTAAAGACCTCTTTGCATGGCAGTTTTTTCGACTTAAAACCCATTAGTTTGCAACCATAAGGAAAGTTTGCATCGTAGGTTATAAAAAAATATATACATTTAAAACAATCAATCTTTGTCATTTAATCTTCTCATGATACCTTAAAATAATAGCTTAAAATAGCGATAGGAAGGGCTGTTTCAGGCTTTTTATAATCGACAGATTTTATTTAATTTTGCATTATTCATTATAATGCAATGCCTTATGACAAAGCCCTGGAACTTTTTTTTATAAGGTGTTGTATAAAAATCCTTCACCAGTCCTTCCTATCTTACTTGCTGAATTTATTAAGCTTTTAGTTCTATCGCTGATTTTGTGTTGATTTAATCCCATCATTTATATGATTTCTTATAAAATGAAGGGTTTGTGCCTCTGTAATAGAGTCTATACCTGACTTTAATTCTGCGGTGTCTAATTCATAGATGTAATTGCCATTTTTGTATATAAGTTGATAGTTTACCTCTGGGTTAGATATTATGAGGGTTATGATAGTCAATCCCAAATCACCAATTGGAAGCATGTCTATATGATTTTTCTTTAAATAAACAGATACCTCAGTGCCAAAGCCAACCTTAGATTTTATATCAAGTCTTCCGCCGCATTGTTCTGCAGTTTGAGCAAATAAGGGTATACCAAATCCAAAATTTCTTGCATTTTTTGTTGTAAAAAAAGGGTCAAAGATATTTTTTAGGGTCTCCTCGTCCATGCCCTTGCCATTGTCAACTATAGTAACGATAAAGTTTTCATCGTCTTCAACTATTTTTATTGACACATTTGAGGCACCTGCATTGAGGGAGTTTTCTACTATATCAAGTATGTGTAAAGATAGGTCTTCCATTATATGAGATTTTTTATAAATGTAATTTTAAATAATAAGTCGAATTTTCGCCCAACATATGGATTAAAAAAACATTTATTTTATCGTAGTTATTATAATACAATAATTTTATTTAAAAAGTATCTCTAAGGCAAAATCGGCGATAGAACTAAAAAGCTTAATAAATTCAGCAAGTAAGATAGGAAGGGCTGGTGTGGAATTTTTATACGACACCATATAAAAAAAAGTTTCTAGGGTTTTGTCATAAGGCATTGCATTATAATGAATAAAGCAAAATTAAATAAAATCTGTCGATTATAAAAAGCCTGAAACAGCCCT